>JAHJDG010000208.1 GCA_018812265.1 bacterium
GCGCGCATTCGCAAGGTGTTCGACTTAACCCCGAAAGGAATCATCGAAACCCTTCAGCTTCGCCGGCCGATCTATCGGGATACCGCCAGCTATGGCCACTTCGGCCGATCGGGCGAGAATTTCACCTGGGAAAAGACGAATCGCACGGAGCAACTTGCATGAACAAGGCCAAAACAGCACCCAAGAAAACATCCTCCGCCACGAGCGGACAAGATATGTTGAAACGAGGACACCACGTCCGTGATCTGGGACTGGCGCCGCAGGGTAAGAACCGGATTCTGTGGGCCGACCGCGACATGCCGGTCCTGACGGAAATTCGCGAACGATTCGAGAAGGAAAAGCCGCTCAAGGGGCGGCGGATGGCAGCCTGTTTGCACGTCACCGCCGAAACCGCCAACCTGATGAGGACGTTGAAGGCGGGTGGCGCGGATCTCGTGTTGGTGGCTTCGAATCCGTTATCCACTCAGGATGATGTTGCAGCCTCGCTGGTGTCGGACTACGGAATCAAGGTGTTCTCGATCAAGGGCGAGGATCGCGACACGTACTACGCGCATCTGGACACCGCATTGCGTTTCGAACCGACCGTCACCATGGATGACGGAGCGGACCTTGTTCACGCCATGCACACTTCGCACCGCGAATACGCCGGAAACATCATCGCCTCGCTGGAGGAAACCACGACCGGCGTGGTTCGGCTTCGCGCACTGGCCCTGAACAAGGAGCTGCTGCTGCCGGTGTTCGCGGTCAACGACGCGGAAACCAAACATCTCTTCGACAACCGCTACGGAACCGGCCAATCCACCCTCGACGGCATTCTCCGCGCGACCGACGTCCTGATCGCCGGACGAACCGTGGTGGTGGCGGGGTACGGGATGTGCGGCAAGGGATTCGCCTCGCGCGCAAAGGGCCACGGAGCGGACGTCATCGTCACCGAGATCAATCCGATTCGCGCCCTCGAAGCGCGGCTGGACGGATTCCGCGTGATGCCGATGGCACAGGCCGCCCCGATCGGCGACGTGTTCTGCACGGTGACGGGCAACATTCACGTGATTCGTCCCGAACACTTCGCTAAAATGAAAGACGGCGCGATTGTCTGCAACAGCGGACACTTCGACGTCGAACTCGATCTGCCGGGTCTGGCCAAACTGTCCAAACGCGTCGAGAAGAACGTGGTGTCGTTCATTGACCGCTACACTCTCCCTTCCGGCAACCGGATCATGGTGATTGCCGAGGGGCGGCTGGTGAATCTGGCGGCCGCGCACGGACACCCCGCGTCGGTGATGGACATGAGCTTCGCCACGCAGGCCCTGACCTGTGAATATGCGATCAAGAATCAGAAGAAACTGACGATTACCGTTCACGACGTTCCGCCGCAAGTGGAACAGTACGTCGCCGTTACCAAGCTGGCCACCATGGGCTGCAAGATTGACAAACTGACCGCCGAGCAAAAGGAGTATCTGGCAACGTGGACAATGGGAACTTGATACCGGGCGAGCATGCGAGCGGAACGAATGTGAAGACCCACGAACAGAGACGGGATGTACTCCGTCTCTGTTTTTTCCTGTCGTTCCTGATCGTGATGGCCGTCGGGTGCGCCCTCCCGAAAGCCCCCGGTGACTACACGTGGGACACGCACCTAACCGTGCCGCTGGGCGTGCAAACGTATTCGCTGGACGATCTGGTGGATCCGCTCGATTCGCTGGCCGCGCGAGGTTCGGGAATCGGTCGGGGTGACGACAGCATTCTTTACTACACGGCGATTACGCGGCTGTCGCTGTCCATAGACAGCTCGCTCTTTTTCGAAGCGCTGACGGACACACTCATCAAGCCCGCCGACATGCAGGACACGACGGACTGGTTCCCTCTGGAATATCAGCAACATCGAGTATACTTCGGGAGAATCTCTTCGGGGACGGTGTGGCTTCGGGTGCGGAACTTCGATCCGGTTCTGGATGATACGGCGCGAGTGCTGCTCCCGAATATGATTAATCTGTATGGGGACAGCTTGCTCGTGAAGGTATTCGTACCGGCGCTCGCCACGGTGGATACGCAAATCAATCTGGCGACGCACCGGCTTCGGCTGGAGGATCTGACTCCGCAGATGGTGGAGGCGAGACTCTATTCATCCCAGCCGGTTCTGCTGACGGCCGTCGTACAGACCAGCCGGATCTATTTCGCGTATTTTGACGGAGTGTTCCGCGATCTTGAACTCGACAGCGTGCACAACGGGATCATGGCGGACTCGCCGCCCGAAGGTTGGGAGTCGGTGCATCCCGCGCGACTGGATATGTACGTTCACGTCAGCCACAACCTCCACTACCCCGTCGAAGCCGACGCGGACGTGACCTGGCGGATATTCGCGGATCAGAGACTGCTGGACGCCGACCGGATGCGTTTTCCCGACGTATATCTGGGAGCGGACACGACACTGGTGGTCGAGGGCTTGAGCGAATGGTCGGACGAATATCCCGACTCCATTAGTACCGGAACCCATCTGAAGCTGAACGGCCGCGTGAGGGACTCGACACATTATGCCATTCCGTTAACCGTTGAGCTGCGCGCGCCGCTGGCGTTCACCATGGATACGACGTGTGTTCCGGGGGAAATCACCCGCATTGACAACAGCGACCTCAAAGAAACACAGAGCGGAACCGTACGTATTCGGATCTGGAATCGTCTGCCGGTGGGCGGCCAGGTGTTTTTGGTGGCGGATCCGGACAGTGCGAGCGTTCTGGCCAACTCCGGCGCGACCGTGGACACCATCGTTCGGGCGGATATCCCGTTGCCGCCCATGGCAAACGGCCGGGCGACTTCAGATATCTATACGGAGTTGACGATAGACCTGACTCCTTCCTTCCTCGACCTCTTGCGGCATCCGCCGTTTTTCACACGAACCGACATCACGCTCCCCGGCTCGGATGAAGACACGCTTTTCGCTCATGCCGCGGATTACGTGAAGGTGCAAATCATCGCCGATCTGGTTTACCGCATTGACACGGGAGGAGACGAATGATCGCGCTCCTTCTCGTACTCTTCATCGCCGCACAGGCGATGGCACAAGCGGTGGATCCCGCTTCTCTTGGCCGGGCCGGCACGCACGACCTGCGGCAGAAAAGCGCGGGAGTTCTCGGGTGGAACCCGGCGGCGCTGGGTCCCGATCGCGGCTTCCGCATGAGCTTCGAGCTGCCTTCGATGACCGGATCGGCCGGCAACAATGCCTTCAGCGTAAGCTACTGGAACAAGAACGTCGCGGGCGACCGGTTCCTTACCGAGGAAGACAAGAACGAGATTCTGGGCCGAATTCCCGGTGACAAGTTGCGGGCGTCGGGCGAGATCAGCGTGCCGGTGGTCGGCTTCACCTACAATCGTTTCGGCGCACGCGTTTCCGTAGAGTCTTATCAGAACGCGTCCCTGCCCAAGGAACTGGCGGAACTTGCCCTCAATGGCAACGAATTGTTCCGCCAATACGGCATCGGCAAATTCGATCTGGAGAGCCAGACGGTGGCGGACGTCGCCATGGGATTCGGCTATCGTTTCGATCAGGAACAAATTCCCGACCTGCATTTCGGTATCGGTTTCCATTATTATCAGGGACTCTATCTGGCCGAAATCGCAGAGGCCAACGGCAACCTGACCGTGACCGATTCCCTGATTACGGGAATGTCGGTGGTCCATTCGGTACAATCCAACCGGGGCGACGGTGTGGGATTCGACTTGTCGGCGCTGGCCGCCTTGAGTGAACGCTGGGAGGTCGGTCTCGCCCTCCGTCAAATCGGTGCGCGGCTGGCGTGGAACGTAGACGACAACCATCTGATCACGTTCTATACCGACAGCGCGGGAGTTCTCCCCGATTCCCTGACCGGGGACGGATCCATCGAGGACGAGTTCCACTATCGGGACACGACCTACTCCGGCGGGACCTACGATACGCGACTCCCGATGATCGTGCAGGCCAACGGACTGTTTCGCGCCACGCCGAAGTGGACGCTCATGGGCGACGTCACGATCCGCACGGAATCCAGCCCGCGCGGACCGTCCGGCATCCAATTATCGGGAGCGGGCGAATACATGGCCACGCGCTTCCTTCCGCTCTATGGAGGACTCAGCCTCGGTGGACCGATGGGATGGCGATTCGGCCTGGGAGCCGGATTGCGAACGCGTACCTATGAGCTGGACATCGGCTGGACGTGGAACGGAGGATTGTTCAATTCCGCGCACGGAATCGGGGTGGGCCTGGCCCAGCGTCTGAAGTTCTGAGCGATATTCCACTCGGATTGACCCAGAAAAAGGGACGGTGCTATCACTGTCCCTTTCGCATGAAACATTCCTTGAACGATGACTACTTGCGCACGCGGATCACCAGCGCCACGCCAAGCACACCGAAGACGATGTTCCCCGCCCACGCCGCCATGATCGGTCCCACCGAGCCGTTGTAGCCAAGAATCTTTCCCACCTGCATGAAACCGAAGAACACGAAACAGACGAGCAGCGAGAGGCCGAAGCCGAACACCAGTCCTCCCCGCCGTCGAATCGCCGCGAACGGAACCCCGAACAGCACGATTATCACCGTCGCGAACGGCTGAGAAATCTTGAAAGCCAGATCCACCACCCATTTCCCGGCCCGTACGCCGCTCGCTTTCAAACGCCTCACCATGTCCCGCAGCTCGACGTAGTTCATCTCTTCGGGCGCGATGTTGACACGGCTCAGATCATCGGGAGTGATGGTGAAATCCGCGCGCCGCAACGTATCGAGTCGCGTCACCGTCACCTTGTCCTGCGCGAAAGCGTACGTCTCGGCGTCGGTGAGCAGCCAGGCGTTCTCCTCGAACCGCATGCGCTCGGCCGTCACCCGTTTCAGGAGACGCCCCCTGTAAAGGGTATGCAGGCTGATCCGCTCTCCGATCCGGTTTTCCGGATCGTAGCCCTCCATTTTCAGATATTCATTCTGCCCGACCTGAATGTAGAGTCGGCCGCGGCGGCTGGTAACCGGATTCTTCTGCTTCGTGACGTGTTCGCGATAGAGAGTCTTCCGCTCGTGGTTGGCGACGGGAACCACACTCTCACCGAAGACCAGCGTCGCCATGCTGAGCGGAATCGCCAGCAGGACTAGCATTCCCAGAATCCGCCATAAGCTGTAGCCCGCCGATTGCATGGCGGTCAGTTCGTTGCGATAGACGAAGCCGCCGATCGTGAACAGTGTGGCCAGCAAGACCGAAACCGGCAGAGTCAGGTAAATGATGTAGGGAAGGTAGAGATAGTAGTAGCGGAGAACCAGATGGTAGGGAACGTGCGCATCAATGAACTTGTCGAGATGCTCGGTACTGTCCACCGTAATGAAAATCACCGCACTGGCGATCAGCGCGAAGATGAGATACTGGAAAAAACGGCGGAGGATGTAGCGGTCGAGGAGTTTCACGATGCAACCAGTTTTTTCAGCGCGGCATCCAGGCGGCGAAGAACGGTCTCCCTGCCCAGAGCGACCATCATCTCGAAGAGACCCGGACTGACTGTCTTTCCCGTCAGGGCCAGCCGGATGGGATGGATGAGCTTTCCGGCCGACATCTCGCGCGCTTCGCAAAACGTCCGCAGCTGCGCTTCGAGGGCGGCTTCCTCAAAGGGATTGACGTCGGTCAGTTCGCTATGGTACTCGGTGAACGCTTTTACGACAGCGGGATTCTGAAAGTGCTTCTCAACACCTTTCGGGTCATAGTCAACGGGATCATGGAAAAAGTAGGCGTGATCCTCATAGAGATCACGCGGCAGCCGAATGCGCGGGCGGACAAGCGGCCAGACGCGGGCAAGCTGCTCGCGAGTGACTCCGCTGTCCGGTGCGTGGAGTATTAAGTAATCCAAAGCGTCCGAATCGGCGAGCATCCGCAGATGCTCACCATTCATCCATTCGAGTTTGGCAATATCGAAGACGGCGCTTTTAGGCTGAATCCCCTCAATCTGGAAGCACGAAAAGAGTTCGTCACGCGTAAACAGCTCTCGATCCCCCGGTCCTGGCGACCAACCAAGCAGCGTGAGGAAATTAAACAGCGCCTGTGGGAGAAATCCCTTCTCATGGAACTCGCCTACCGAAGCCGCTCCGGTGCGCTTGGAGAGCCGCTGTTTGTCGGGTCCGAGAATAAGCGGAACATGGCCGAACTTTGGAACGACCCAATCCATCGCCCTGTAGATCAAGATCTGCTTGGGCGTGTTGGAGACGTGATCGTCGCCGCGCAGCACGTGCGAGATGGCCATGTCATGATCGTCGCAGACGACCGACAGATGATACGTCGGCGATCCTTCGCTGCGGAGCAATACGAAATCCTCGATTTCTTCTCCCCGAAACTCGATCGGGCCGTGCACGAGGTCATCCCATGCCACTCCGTCGGCGGGAGATGCGAAGCGGACGGCATGAGGCTCGCCCCGCGCCAAACGTTCGGAGGCTTCGGCCCGCGCCGCGTCCGGATCGGCCTTGAAGCGGAACATCGGCTCACGGCGGGCTTGCGACTCCTTGCGCATTCGCTCGAGATCTTCAGGAGTTGTGAAATCGGGATAGGCGTAACCCCGTCGAATGAGCTCCTGCGCGATCTCGACGAACCGCGCCTTGCGATCCGACTGATACACAACCGGTTCATCGGACTCGATCCCCAGCCAACGGAGTCCGTCGAGAATCACCTGCGCGAGTTCTCCCCGCGAACGCACCGGATCGGTGTCTTCGATTCGCAGCAAGAAACGACCGCCCGCGGAGCGGGCGAATAAATAGTTGAAAATGGCGGTTCGCGCCCCGCCAACGTGCAGATAGCCGGTCGGACTGGGAGCGAATCGTACGCGAATTTCAGACATCTTCGTCGCGGTCAAATGGATCTTCGGAACGGGTAGTGCCGTCCGTTGCCTCGGCGGTATCGTCCAGATGGATCTCGACTCCGCCGAACAGACGGGCTGCGAAATTGTAGCAGACCGCCGACAAACCGCCCAGCACTGCGAAGATCAGTGAGAACAGAAGACTCGAAATGACGGTCATGAACACCATCGAAACGCCGCCCAATTCGAGAAGTGATTCGGCTCCCGGCGGAAGGATTTCTTGGCTTCCGGAACCGGCCAGAAACTTGATGAGCACAATCTCGATCAGCCAGAAAACAACTCCGGCCAGAAGGCCGAACAGAAAACCGACCCGCATGCCGCTGATCGGCTCAATTCGCCGAATCTCGTGTTTCATGGCTCCGTTTCCTGATTCGGACGAACGAATTTCTCGTAGGTGACGGGCCGCATGATCAGATCGGGAGGCGACTGATTCTCATCAATGATGATGTTCTTGAAAGCCTTCCTTCCATCGGGCCAACAGGCCTGAAGATGGTGCAGGCCGGATTCGAGGAGAACCGTGACCGGAGTGCGGACTCCCAGCGGCTTGTCATCGAGAATGATGGCCGCACTGTCGGGATCCGATGCAATTCGCACGATCCGCCATTGCCAGTTGCGGGCTTTGCCGCTGACCGGTGGCAATGGGCGATCATCTCCGCGCACGAGGGGTGCCAATAAAAAAGTGACGCGGGTTGTTTCATTGGGTTGGACGGATACGCCTTGGGTGGGAGGGATCGGGCGATAGCCGTCTTTTCTCAGGCTGACGATGAAGGAATCGGCGGGAAGATCCGAGAGAAAGGCGGTGGTGAGAAGATCGGTGGGGCGGCGATTCAGGATGACTTCGGCTCCCGATGGGCGCGAAGTGACGATCAGCACGCCGGTCTGATTGTGCAGAAAGGCCCAGAGTCCCCACAGCACGGCCAGCACCATCCCCAGTCCGGCGAGGATCATGCCGAGGACGGCCCGGCGGCGAGCTTGAATGTCGGTGTCGGATCGAGTTTCAGCCATCAGAATCCAAGTCAGAGGGAACCCCTAAGCCGTGGCAGCTTAGGGGCACGGTGCCACACGATATCTTGGCGGAGAGGGGGGGATTCGAACCCCCGGTAAGAGTTTTAGCTCCTACAACGGTTTAGCAAACCGCCGCCTTCAGCCACTCGGCCACCTCTCCAAGAAAATCGAAAATCCGAAATCAGAAACTTGAAGACCGATGCAAGACACAATTTTTGTTAGGCATCTCTCTAATCGTGCTTGTCAACCAGTTTACCCGCAGCCTCGACAAGTTTTTCTTGAACCGCATCCTTGTCAACCGCATCATTATGTCTAAAACGGAGGATCTTCTCTTCTCGGAACTCCCCATTCTTGAGTACGCGTCGTATGATTAGCTCGACTGGTTCGGACGGACGATCGCCTTTCTTGATGCCGTCCGCTCTGGCTTTGATGATCGCTGCGACCAACTGGATGACGCTACTTGCGAGTGTGACCCCGGCAGCTACGTACACTAAGACCTCGGGACCGCTCTCATGCTCCTCGAAAGTGAACTCCCGCCCCTCCTGCGGAATTGAGCGAAGGTGGCGATCAATCAGTTCATAGGCGTGGGGCGAGTGTTCGCGATGAAAGCACCCCGATGTCACACGCACCTTGATCGAGACAGGAACACCACCGCGGCCTGTGCGCATGAGGGTCTCGAACCGATCCATGCGGTCGTGGAATTCGCTCGCCCATTCTGGAGCCATCTGTTCCTTTCTCCTCTCCTCTTGGGTGGCAACGAAGCTCACTCGTTGGGGGGGCACATCCACACCGTGACTCCGGACAGGGGCGAGCCGTCGAATCGTACGTCAGATGCCTACGGAGTCATGGACGCCAGCACGCCTGAAGGCGCCATTCACTGGATGATCCGACCCGGAGGAAGAGCAAAACCCCGGAGACGTGCCTCCCGATTTGCCACGGCACGGACCACTCGACCGGCCACGTTAGCACGCTGATTCGCGATTCCCCAGACGACCCCGCCCGCGGAAGCCCAGAACGGACCTACCGTGAATGCCAACGCGCCTGTGACAACTATCTGCGCGAGAATGTCCGCTGCCAAGTCGATGCCTTTGCTATGCGTTCGGATATTCCACCTTCTTGCTGCGGCGACTGCGCTGTCAATTGCCGCGTCCGGCGTCGGACAGTCTGCCAACAACCCGGGACTGCTGCGAAGACATTCGCGGCTCGCGCCAAGCGACTCCGCCCAAAGGGAGACCCGCCTGGCCGCGGTTCGCTCCTGCAACGAGCTATTCAATAGGATGCTGGCGAATGCGACCTCAGTGTTGGTTCGCTTGTCTTCAACCCGGTCGTTGGTTCTCAGCTTAGGCAGCGAACCGTACATCCGAAAGGGATGATGGAACACTCTTAGCCCTTCGCCCTGCGCGTAGTAGTGGTGATACACTCCTCGTAGCAACGCCGAGGCAAGGTACGCCCGGTACATCTCTCCGCACTCGGTCGATTGCGTCGCCCTCAGCAAGCGTGCCACCTCATTCGAACGTCTGCTCTTCTTCAGGAGAGAGCGGAGGTTCGCCTCAGAACACCCGATGACTGAAGAGATGATTGGAATGTATTCCTCTTCGAACAGCCCGCCATGCCGCTTTGCATGTGCACCCCATGAAAGCTGCAGATCGGACTCGCGCCATTCCTCAAAGTCGTCGGAGTTCTCCACTGAGACCAGAGCGTCGCGCACTTTGTTCGGATTCTCACCTGCCCACTTGAGAGACTTCCTTAGACACTCACGACGGACGTCATGGCTCGGAGCCACAATGTGAATAGAGGGAGAAAGGGACGATACGAGCAGTGATTCCAGTGATTCCGTGCTCGATACCGCTCGGATGGTCTCCTGCGGCGCGGGCGACACCTTGACATCGTCGTGCAGCAACATTATCGTCACTATGTGCGCCGTGTCCTTGCTCCACCGATACAGTGACTTACGACCTTGCCACAGGTAGATGGCGACCTCTTCTAATGAGGCCGCATCTATGAAGCCCGGGGCGTCACGGCCTACCCCGATTCCCCTCCTATCTCCTCGTGCATGACTCATGAAGAGCCTCCGACAGATAGAGACGTGCGCTTATGTATGACTGTTACAAGCAGCATCCGTTCCCTTGTGTCCAGCAGCGAGCAGAATTGTTCGATTGCACGCGCCTGATTCCGGGCGGGTCACAGAACCGCCTGGGCGGGAATTCATCCTTCCGCCTTCATCCTTTCTCCTTCGATGTTGCGGAGGACGGGGGACTCGAACCCCCAAGGGCCTTGCGGCCCGGCGGTTTTCAAGACCGCTGCCTTACCAGTTAGGTCTAGTCCTCCCGTGGGCAGGCCAACCCGCCCGGAAACTTAAATATATGGAACTTCAGGCATGAAAATCAACTATTTTTGTCCTATCTTTATGGCAGCCGACCCGATATCCTAAGCCGGTCCCAGCTTTCTAACCTATTGCCGATGATTCTGTTCCGCTACATCTTCCGCGAGTTTATCGCACCGTTAATATTCAGCCTCAGTCTGATTATATTTTTGTTTATCATGAATTTAGTCTTTCAGATGCTGGGCCGGGTGGCCGGGAAGGGGCTTCCGATCCACACGATTATCGAGTTCTTTTTCCTGAACTTAGCTTGGATGATTGCGCTGGCGGTGCCGATGGCCGTGCTGGTGGCATCGCTGACGGCCTATGGAAGATTGTCGGCCGACGGCGAGATTACGGCCCTGAAGTCAACCGGAGCCGGTCAAATGAGGCTTCTGGCCCCCGCCCTGCTCCTCGGCATCGTGACGGCGGTGGCACTGATCGGCTTCAACGACCGCCTGCTGCCGCAGATGAACCACCGCTCGCGGCAACTGCAGTCCGACATCCGCCGCAAGAAACCGACGATGGTGCTCGAACCGGGCGTGTTTCTCTCGGATATTCCGGGAAACGTGCTGATCGCCCGCGACGTGAACTCGCAGACTCAGGAGCTGGTGGACGTGGTGGTGTATCAGGAAAACGATCCTGAGTACGGCACGACCATCACCGCCCAACGGGGATTCCTGCGCTGGGACGAACCGTCGGAGAGTTTCGAGTTCATGCTGTATGGCGGACAGGTAGATCGCACTTCGCGGCGCAGTCCCGAGCAGTTCCAGACCACGAGCTTTGCGCGAGCCATTTTTCGCGTGCACTCTCCGGAAATGTCGCTGCGGCGGACCGAATCCGGTTGGAAAAGCGAACGCGAGTTGAACGTGGCCGAGCTGATCGAGCGAGTCCGCACGCTGGAACGCGGCGATCCTACGCGAAACGTGAAGGAACTGAACAGCCTGCGGGTCGAGGTTCACAAAAAATTCTCGATTCCGGCGGCCTGTATCGTCTTTGCACTTTTAGGCGCGGTATTGGGGCAATGGGTGAGACGCGCCGGAATGGGAGTGTCCGCCGCCTACAGCATTCTCTTTTTCCTGATCTATTGGGTCTTCCTCATCAGTGGAGAAGACCTGGCCGACCGCGGACGGACGGCACCGTGGCTGGCGATGTGGGCGCCGAATATGCTCTTCTTCCTCCTGGCCGCGGGACTGATCTGGCGGGAAAGACGGGGAGCGGTGGCTTTACCGCTCGACCGGATCATGCGCGCCATCGCGCGCCGGAATGGTAGGCGGAGACAAGGCGGATAACGAACGGGCCACGGCGAATCGCCGCGGCCCGTTTTCACATAACTGAAGAGGAATCGGCTATTTTCGATTCCAACCCTCTTGAAGACTTCCCTTCCACATCTCCTCGGAGTCGGCCGTCTCGGAGAACTCAGGGGAAACGGCCGGCTTGGATGCGCGTCCCGCCTCCTTAGACTCGGAAACCCATCCTTCCTGCAGCGTCTTCGCATCTTCCGGCAGATTCACGTTCTGTTCAGGATTATTGTTCAACGGCTGTTCCTCCACGGAGTTCAAGACCTTGATGTCTCGGCTTCTCCCGATCTTGCCAGTTACAGGTTTCATGACACAAACGACTCCGCGTTCGTCATCTTTCATCCGTGTCTGTTCGCCAAACGAGGACCGTCGCTTCGGACTCAATCAGTCAACGGCCACGGCGAGCTTGGCCAGCCGGAACCGCTCCGGTTGCTGAAATACAATCGTTGCCGACTGGCGATCTTCGCTGATGACAACACGGTATTCCTTGCCATCCTCGAATGATCTCGGGAAGAGCAGAATCTTCGAGATCTTACCCAAACCGAGAGCCGCCGCGGTCAGCGTGATTTGCTGTTCGGAACGAAGATCGAGCTGGCTGGGATTCTCGATCTTGCCGATGTCCTTGGTAGCCCACTTGCCGACGGCCGGCCGGCCGATGACTCCTTGGCGGCTCAGCTCGCGGAACGTGTTCACCACATAGTGAACGGTATTGAGTTCCTTGGCAAGACCTTCGTTGCGATCCGCCATCTCGGTCATCTGCTCCATCATCTGCTCGCGCTCCACTTCGAGCATGCGGATCTCACTCAGAAGTTCGTCGCGGCGTCCCTCCAATTCCTGGACTTCTTCCTCTTTCTGGTTGCGCGCTTGAATGAGATTCTGACGTTCCGTGTCAATCCGCCTCTTGGTGGCACGGGCCAGAGCATTGGGCGAGAGCTTGGCCGTTCCCTGCGTCACGAACGTACCGAACACGCCTTCGTTGTAGTAATTCCAAACCTCGAAGCCGGGAAGCAATTCGGCGGTCAGCGCGGTCTGCTCGATCATCTTCATGGCCTGATCTTCGGTGACTCCCTTTTCCGTGAGGAACTCCAGACAGACCTTCAAGTGACTGTCGCCCTGCTGCACGATCCGGGGGGCGGGCAACTTGGCGCGGACTTCCTGCATTTCCCTTAGCAGGTTCTCGACCTGATCGGAAAGATCGAGAACCTCCTGCAGCATGCCGCGATAGGAGATGTCTTTTTCCTGCGACACGCGGCGGGCGATGATCTCGGCCTGCTCCGGACTCAGTCCCATCGAGGATATCCCGGTGGTGTCGAACGCGGCGTCGGGATTCGCATCGTTGTATTTGCGGACCAGCTCCATAATCGTCTGCTCACGGTCCGAGATCTGACCGTTCAGCTTGTCCACGCGCATGACCAGATCCTGGAAGTTCTTGACCTCCGTCGGCTGACGACGAGACAGAAAATGAAACACGAGGACCACGATCACCAGGACAACCACAATGATACTGACGATCAGCGCCACGCTGCCGCGGTCCGATCGGCGGTAAAGAGGAGCCATGTTCGTCTTCCTTCTGTTAGAAGAGGCTGGGCCTCGGTCGTCTCATGTTTTGAATTCCCCCATGCTCCGGACAAGGCTCGGGAAGAGGGAAACTTCGGTTAAAATACTCGGTGCGGGTGAGAGGACAAAACGGTGTCGCCAACCCGCCCGTCTCCTCGCAAATCTGAGCGGTCACAATCCCGCGCGGAATCTCGAAGCCATCCTCCGCATACTTCAAGGTATCGTAAGCTGACTTCATGAATCGAGCCCAGAACGGCAGGGCCGCGACCGCGCCTCCCATTCCGTGTCCGAGCTGACGGGAGTAGTCGTCGAATCCGACCCAGACTCCGGCAATGAGATGGGGCGTGAATCCCACAAACCAGGCGTCGGCGAAGTCGTTGGTGGTGCCGGTCTTTCCGGCGGCGGGAGAATAGAATCCGTGCACGGAGCGAAGTCCGGCGCCGGTTCCGCGATCCACCACCGAACGCATCAGGCTCTGGACCAGAAAAGCCGTTTCTTCGGAGAGTACGGCCCGCCGCACCGGACGATACTCACAGATCGTGTGGCCGTAGGCATCGGTCACTTCCACGATCGCCATCGGCTTAGACCAGATTCCTCCCGTGAGGAACGCTTGATAGGCGGCGGTCAGATCGAGGGGGATCACGCCCGAAGAACCGAGCGCCAGAGCGTCATAGGGATCAAGCTGGGTGGTGATTCCCATCCGGTGAGCCAGATCCGCCACCGTCCGGGGTGTCGTACGCTCACGAATCAGTCGAATCGCCACCACGTTCAGCGAGCGGAACAAGCCTTCCCGCAGATCTACCTCGCCGCCGTATTCCTTGTCATAGTTGGGGGGCGACCAAATTGTGCCGTCGAACTGCTCGATCGCCAAACTGTCGTTGGAAACGTGAGTGGTAATCGGTACCCCGCTGTCGAATACGGCAGCGTACACGAAGGGCTTGAAACAGGATCCCGGCTGACGAACGGCTTGAACGGCGCGGTTGAATTTGGTTTCATCGAAGTCGCGGCCCCCGATCATGGCCAGAATATGGCCCGTATAGGGGTCAAGCGCCACCAATGCGACCTGTGCGGGCATGTAAACGGTGCCCAGAGAATCCACGAGCGCGCGTTCGGAAGCCATCCGGCGGCGAGCCCGAACGGAAGAGTCGGGATACGCCTTGTCCAGAACCCTGGCCAGTTCGGTGGCGCGGAAAATCGCGTTGACTTTCTCTTGAATCTCGGGGAGGGTGACTCGAACCGCCGCTTCCGCGCAAGCCTGAAGGCGGGAATCAAGCGTGGTCAGAACGGTCACCCCGTCGCGATAGGGATCGAATCCGTGCTCCCGCCCGATCACGTTGAGCTGCTGCCTCACCATCTCGGTAAAATAGGGCGCGATGCCGATCTCACCGTTCAGCGACGCCGGACGGAGGTTCAGATCCGTCGCCGCGAGGCTGTCATAGGCGGCCTTGGTCAGATAGCCGACTTTCCACATCCGCCACAATACCGTATTGCGGCGCGTCCGCGCATTTTCCGGGTAGTTGAAGGGATTGTAGCGCGTGGGGGATTTGGGAATGCCGGCCAGCAAGGCCGCTTCGGTGGTGGTCAGCTCGGGCACGGACTTGGAGAAGTAGGTGGACGCCGCCGCCGCGATGCCGTGGGCTCCCCCCCCGAAATACGTTTGAGTGAGGTACATCTCGAGGATTTCGTCCTTCGAGTAGTACCGTTCGATCTCAATCGCCGTCAACGCTTCGCGCAGCTTGCGCTTGACGGATCGCTTGGAAGTATAGTAGAGATTCCGGGTGAGCTGCTGGGTGATGGTGGATGCCCCGCGCGGCCGGAGACTGAAGCGCGTCAGACTCTGAACAAACGCTCCCGCCAGCGCCACCGGGCGGATACCCCAGTGCTCGTAGAACTTGTGATCTTCAATGGCCAGAAACGCCTGCGTCACGCACGGCGGAGTCTGCGACAGCGGAATATAGGACCGCCGCTGCGTGTAGATCTCCTTGATGGGCACACCGTTACGGTCGAGGAGCTTGGTACTGAGCTGGGGTTCGAAGTTCTCCAGCTGTTCGACGGACGGCATGCCTTCCCGCAGGTGGAAGTAGAAGCGAATCCCCGCCACCACCAGCAAGCCAACCACCAATCCGACGATAATCGCCACCCACACTTGCCGCCAGACGAAGCCGGAGCGCGGGCGGTCCGTATCAGGTTGTATCAAAGCTGCTCTTCAGAATTCAATTGATATTCGCGGACGGTTTCATCCGCCGCGGGCTTACGTCACGAGTCGAGACGGTTCAGACGGAGCCGCGTTCCGTCGTGAACGCCGTAGGTGAAGTGAACGATCCAGTCTCCGAGGTTCAGATACGTGTGTTCGCCTTCCACGTGCTCCACGGGACGATGGGTGTGGCCCATCACTACGCCCCGGAATCCCTCGGCGAACTTACGGCGCGCGTAGGCGAGGTATTCCTTATCGTCGTCCGGTCCCATGATTTCGCGAGTCCGGCTGGTCTTGCTGGTCTGATCCGCAATCCACGTCGCCAGATCGGGATGCAACAGCGAAAACAACCCTTGGGCCGCGCGACTGCGGAACACCCCCTTCATCAGGCGATAGCCGTGATCGCGGGCCAGCAGGCCGTCGCCGTGAAAGACGAAGATCGCCTGTCCGCCGATGGTCACAGCCATACTATCGTGATGCACGTGAATTCCGGCGTCCCGTTCCAGAAAACCACGAAGGCGGAAATCATGGTTCCCGGCCAACAAATGAACCGCTACGCCGTGATCCACGAGAGCGCGGATCCGGTGCAACAACCGGAAGTAGCGTTTCGGGACTACATGCCGCCACTCATACCAGAAATCAAACAAGTCTCCCACGAAAATCACAGCCCGGCCATGTCCGGCCACATCATCCAGAAAGCGATCCAACTTGAGCGCCTGAGTGGTCGGATCGGGAAGGTGGGCGGCGCCGAGATGAGCATCCGATAGGAAGTAGACGGGCGCGGTGAGTGGCGTCAGGGACGGCATTCCAGCCATGTGGCGCAATATACTAAGTTTCAGGCGGCAAATCAACATTAGCGGCCCATCCAACCGCTACCGTCCGGCGGCAGTTAACTCTTTACGTTTAAGTCATTTAGCGATTCTACAGGCTGTGTTTCTCGCGCAACTTGCGGACTTGCAACTTGTTGAGAACAAGGTTATTTTCTACTGCTTTCAGGAAGAGGCACAGCCATGTACGTACCACAAATTGCTATTCTTTGGGCTCATTTTCGTCGTCCTGCACTGGCTCTGGCGATAACCGGATTGGTAGTGGTGTTGGGTTTGCTACTTCGGCTTGAGGGGCGGCTGGTGGCGGCTATCGCCACTCTGGTAGGACTGCTGACTTCAGCCTTCACTGGACTTGCCGGATTGGTTATCTTGGTTCCATGGATCGGGCCGCTGGTCATTAAGGCGCTCTCGATCCCCTTTCTGTGGCTGATGAACGGGGCGGGGTATTTCACAGCCATTTTCCTCATGCACAAGGGGCACTCGCGATCGGTGGTGGATTCGCGGGTTCTGACGTATGTACTCCTGATCGGCATTATGGCGGGCTATATCATTGGAAAATTAATATGAACGATGACTGGTGAAGGTGGTTTGGGAGGATCAAACCGTCTATAAATTGGCTTGACTCTGCCTATGGTATTTATTATTTTATTGCAAATGGACTTAGCGGACCGGCGGCGCCGATGTGCCCGGCCAGCCGGGGTTAACCCCTGTCAAGGAGGAATCATCAATGAAACGTCGCATGCCTCTCTGTGCACTCATGATCGTGCTGGCGATGGCGGTGTCGCTGTTTGCCACGCCCGCCAACATCCAACTACCTGAGGTGAGACGGGCTACCATCACAGATCCGTCCCATTCACCGAGGTATCTCGACGAAACGATTTTCTATGAAGATTGGGAGGAAGGTAATCTGGCCGATTGGACTCCCATTGATCTAACAGCCGAACCGTCATGGTGGCACCTTGACACCCGCGATGCCTTCGGCGGATCGGGAACGTCATGGTGGATGGGCAATCCGGCCGTTGGTGCCAACGGCGGCTATCTTGACGACTGGTATATGGTGTTGGACTCGCCGCCGATTCAGCTCCCGGCCGGCACACCCATGTTGCGCTTCATGTCCCGCTACAGTTGTGAGGATCCGGCGGGCGCGGAAGCTCCGTACAATGGTTGGGACGGCCTGAACATCCGGATCTCCGTAAACAGTGGTCCGTGGACGGTGATTCCGAACACCGCCGTGAATCCGGCCTATGACCGAACCAGCCTGTATAGCTTCGGTTTCCAGCATGGTGAAGGCGCCAATATTCCCGGCTGGTGCGGCGTCAACACGAGTGGTCATCGGAACTGGTACCTTCAGACGGCCAATCTATCGCAGTGGGCCGGGCAGAATGTGAAGATTCGCTGGGCGTTCGCCTCAGATCCGGCCTACAATACCACCAACAATTCCCAGATGTTCGGATGGATGATTGACAACATCCGCGTCTATGCGGGCACGGATACGACGTTCAGCGACAACGCGGACGCCGTAGGCGACTGGACGACGTCCAGCGTGCGTCCCACCGGCGGTAACTTGTGGCGGATCGCCACCGATGCCACGTCCCCCGCCGGGCCGAATATCGTCGTGTGCAACAATGTCGGCACCAACCTGTACAACACCGACATGAACAACGTCCTTGAATCGCCGATCATTGACGTGAGCGCACTTCCGTTCGGCACGCTGATCGCCGATGTGCAGGTTACGGGCGTGGTCATGTGCGAAACCGGATTCCCCGACTGCGACTACTGGGGAATGGAAGTCTCGATGGACAGCGGCATGACCTGGTGTGCGGTGTCCAATCCGACCTGCGAACCGGGCGTTCCCAACTACGTTTATTCGGATTGTCCGACCTTCTGGTCCTCGTTCAACGAGTCCTATTCCACTCCCATGGACTTCTCAGATTTCATCGGCCACACGGTCAAATTCCGCTTCACTTTGCAGACCAACGACGACGCGCTGTTGGCCGTGGGACCGAAGTTCGACGGGTTCTCTCTGGAATACACGGGTGGATTCCCCAATGACGTCACCTGCTATACCTTGCAGGTACGCTATCCGAACATGGCGGGCCGGGCGTTCAAGATCAAGGGCTACTTCCGGAACGTAGGCTCCCTCGGACAGAACGAAGTGCAGGGATTTTGGCGGATATTAGGCAGCAGCAATCGGCCGTTCCTTCCCCGTTTCTCATTGGAACCGGGTCAGATCGCGACCCGGGATACGGTGGCGATCATTGCCACCGCCGGTGCGACACATACGATGCAGGCATGGTCGGCCCTGAACAGTGACGACAACGTGCAGAATGACACCTCGACGGTCACTCCAATTGTCGTGGCTCCCTCGGGTCCCGATCTGGAGTTCGGCTATGACAACCGCACAACCCAATTCCGATTCAACTATGTAACGGGCCGTGGGCCGCTCGTTCACTTCACACCATGCAGTGACGGGACGCTGCCCGGCGGCTACAGTGTCTCCTCGATCCTTGCCATGTTCGATGCCGGTCAGCCGGCGGACCTGCCGATCCGTTACCATGTCTATTTGGGCGGCACGACTGCGCCCGGCACCGAAGTGTACAACGAACTGATTACGGTTCTCCGGAGCGAAACGGGCGCGTGGAAAGCCACCAGCCTGGCGGCCGTGCCCGAGCTGCAGAACATCCAGCAGGACTTCTGGGTCTGGCTGGAGACCGTGGCAACGGGCGAAGAGCGCTATCCGCAGATTCTCGGTGATGACAAGCAACTTTGGGACGACGTCCACTTCTACACGTGGGGTGGCACCGGCGCTCCGACCGTGTCCGATTTCTTCTATCAGATTCACGCGCGTGTTCGTGAGACAACCGACGTGGAAGAAGAAGTGGTTCTGGGTGTACCGACAGTCTGGAGCCTTGCGCAGAACTATCCGAATCCGTTCAATCCCTCGACCGAGATTCTCTATTCCGTTCCGCGGGCCGAGCCGATGACGCTGAAGGTGTACAACCTGATCGGTCAGGAAGTGGCGACGCTGTTCAGCGGCGTGACGCAACCCGGTGTTCACCGGATTTCTTTCAACGGCGCGAACTTGGCCAGCGGCGTGTATCTCTATCGCCTCGAAGCGGAGAGCTTCAGCGCTGCCCGCAAGATGCTGCTGATGAAGTAGCCGCGCAATTCGTAGTAAGTGAAAATACGGCCCGGGCACTTGCTGCCCGGGCCGTGTTGCTCGCCGATTTGCCGAGCAGGGACTGTGTCCCCGCCGGAATTTACACAGAGAGAAGGGCACGATGAATCGGTCCATACAACATGCGGGCGGCCACATCGGGCCGCCCCTACACATTGACCGGCGATTTTGCCGATAAGTGTTACTTCATGAACACGACTTTGCGGGTCTCGACGTTGTCGCGGGAAGAGGCGCGGAGGAAGTAGACTCCGGTGGATAGAGTGGGAGACGCGGTGTAGGAAAGCTCGCCGCCGGTCAGTGCGCCCGCGTGAATCACGTCCACTTCCTGACCCAGCAGATTGTGCAACGTCAAGCGGAAGTCGCTGCGCGTGAATCCGGCGATGATAATGCGCACGGTGTTGTTGAAGGGATTGGGATAGACTCCCGCCAGCCGCCAGGTGGTGCTAATTTCAGGACGCGAACGTTCGGAGAAGTCCGACGGCATAGTCGTATCGGGTGGATCGGTCAGCCACGGATAGAAGAGCACACAATCTTGTAGCAGAGTGTCACCCCGTCCTTCCGGATTCAAGGTCGGATGATACGGCCCCGTCGGATCCCCCCAGTAGTTGTAGCGGGCGTCAATCGTGGCCGGAGCAGAGGGTACATAACCGACACTGCTTCCTGTGCAGCCTTCAAAGATATTCGAATCCAGAGTGAAAGGAGTTCCATTGGTAAGTACGTTTGCCGCATACTGGCTATCGAGAGACGCATTCTGCGCAAAGGCGCAATGGTGAATGCGCGGAGTGGAGGGATGCGTAACGTACAAGGCTCCCCCGGAGATATTCACGTTGTCTTGAAACAGGCAATAGGCAACGTCCCCGCGTGCTCCGTTCGATAGAATAAGCGTACCGGTCGTAGTCTCCGTAGCCGAATTGCCTACCAGCACGTTGCCGAGAAAACGCAAAGGAAAGCGTCCTCGCGACAGCAAGACGGAATTCGTAGCTTCGCCATTTCGAGTAAAAGTGCAACGGATTATCGGAGCGTCACTCTCGATGAACATCAAGTCCGTGAAGCCATGAACCCCAGAACTATTCAACTCGAAATGGCAGTCCGATATAATACCCCAGCAGCCCAAGTATTGAACGCCACCGGCATCTCCGCCCCAACAGCTGATAATATCGGTCTCGACGATTTCAACGAAGCTGTCCATCAGAATAGCTGCTCCTGCGCTACCATTTGCGGTGTTAGAATGTAGCTGGCATCGGTACAGTCTTGTTGAGCAGTCAACTGCATAGAAAGCGCCTCCGAAAAAAGACGCCTCACAACTCTCGAAAAGACAGTCTCGGATCTCGGCACATGCATCCATCCGGCCAGCCCCATTCACCCACACTCCCCCTCCGAAATCGGCATAACAGGAAGTGATGCGTACATGTTCCAAGGATACTCGCGATCGAAAGACATGAACGGCACCGCCAGCCGGCCCAGACGGTCCGGTTTGCGTACCGAAGCCTCCCGTCAGCGACAAGCCGACCAAGCGATGTCCGGGTACAGCCTGATACATGTACACGAAGCAACTTGCGGTATCGGGTCGGCTGTAATCAGGCATGATTACCGTACTGCCGATATGAGAAGTGTCACGGTCCAGAAGAAATTCGCTGCCAATCGTCAGTCTCCTGCCGTCGAACACGACCGTTTCGGTGTATTGCCCGTCGTGAAGGAGAATCGTATCTCCGTCTGCAGCCTGATCGGCGGCCTCTTGAATGGATTGACCCGGAAATATGTCCCATAGAGTGGCCTGCACTTCGAAGGCTGCCGTCAAAACGATCAGAAATCCGGTTATAACTTGCATAATTTCCTCTGTAGATAAGTGAATCCCGAGGGCCGACCTGCACCCTCGGGATTACATCAATGTCAGCTTCCGCTGCCGGAAGGACACTCCGCAAGAATCAACCCTGCCTGATCGGTTACCAGACTCTTCCCAGTACCAGTAGTGCAGTTGTATCCTCGGGTGTAGTGACTGTACCTCCAGTCAGCAGTTAGAGAGCCACTTTCCTCAACGTTGCATTCATTATTGTATGCGAGTGACTCTCCACAGAAAAGCGTTCCTCTGTACACCTTGGTGTAGGTCGCGAAATTCACCGGCGCGTAGGCCACGAGGTAGTGAACACCGGTGATTGTCGGTGAAAATGAAGTGGTTGTTTCCTGCCCACAGTTGACCGTATGGAGAGAATAGGTTGCGATTGCGACACAGGCAAATGTCACAACTGCGATCGCGGCAAGTGCTAACTTACCCCCCCCCCATTGAGTTTACGGATTGAGAGCTTCATGGTAATCCCCTCGTTGGTTGAATGATATGGTCTCGTTCTCGCTCGTCCGCGGCCGCCGGACGAGCTTCATTGTTGTATGGCAGAATATAGGAAAGCTAACTTACTCA
>JAHJDG010000209.1 GCA_018812265.1 bacterium
GGCGATATTCTCCTTCTCTCTTACGTCAAACTGATCAAACCCTACGGATGGATCCTCGGGGCGACCATCTCCGCCAAGGATCTGGAAGCTGATATCCAGAAGGAATTGCTGGACGATATCGCCAAGGTTCGTTACGGCAAGAACGGGTATATTTTTATTGACGATTGGCAAGGCGTGGTCCTTGAGCACGGCACGCAGCCGGATCTGGTAGGCAAGAACATATGGGACCACCAGGATTCCAATGGGGTAAAGGTCGTCCAGGACTTGATCGCGGCAGCGAAAACCGAGGAGGGTGGCTACGTTTACTATTCCTGGCGCAAACCCGATACAGGCGAAGAGCGGCCCAAGGTGTCGTTTTCCAAGGGCGTGAGCGATTGGCAATGGATGGTCGGCACTGGCGTCTATATCGATGACGTAGAAGCGGATATCGCAATTCTCCAACGCTCCCTCAATGCCGGTTTGCGCAAAGACATCTTTTTGATCCTGCTGGTGTCCGGAACAGTGGGTATATTGCTTCTGGTATCCGTGCGGCGGGTTTTCCGCCGTCTGCTACGGGACTTTTCCCGGTTCGACGCATTTTTCCATGAGGCCGCATTCGCCGACCGCGAAATCGAGGTGGCCGGCCTGACATTCCGTGAATTGCGCGGCATGGCCTTGAACGCCAACAAGATGCTGCGAGACAAGGTCGCGGCCCAGGAGCGGTTGCGGAAGCACCGCGACCACCTGGAAGAGGAAGTGGCCGAACGGACCCATGTTCTGAAAGAAAAGAACCGTCAGTTGGAGCAGGCCAAGGAGGCCGCCGAAGCCGCCAACCGGGCGAAGAGCGTGTTCCTGGCGAACATGAGCCACGAGCTGCGCACCCCCATGAACGCCATTTTGGGATATTCGCAATTGATGCAGAGAGACATCTCACTGCACCCCGAGCAACGAGAACAACTCAATACCATCAACAGGAGCGGTGAACACCTTTTGGCGTTAATCAACGACGTGCTGGAAATATCCAAAATAGAAGCCGGACAGACAGCCTTGGACACATCTTCTTTCGACATCCGCGCTTTCCTTCACGACCTTGAAGACATGTTTGACTCCAGCACGGATGCCAAGGAATTGCATTTTGAGATTATCGGAATCAACGACCTGCCGCAGTATGTGGCAACCGATGAGAACAAGCTGCGCCAGGTACTGATCAATCTTTTGGGCAATGCCGTTAAGTTCACCGACCAAGGCAGCGTCATCATGCGGGTGGTTGTTGAAGATGGAACGGCGGAGGGGATGCGCCTTAAGGTTGAGGTAGAAGACACCGGCGTCGGCATTGCCAAGGATGAAATGGACAAGGTGTTTGGCTATTTTGAGCAAACGGCAAGCGGCAGAGCGAAAAAAAGCGGCACCGGCTTGGGTCTGGCCATCAGCCGGGACTATGTCCGCATGATGGGAGGCAATATTACCGTTGCAAGCAAGGAGGGCAAAGGCAGCACTTTCCGCTTTGAGATCGATATCAGGGAGGCCGCCGAGTCGGATATCAAAGAGAGGGTGATGCAACAGCGGCGTGTGATTGGCCTGGAAGCCGGCCAGGACATCCCTCGCATCCTGGTGGCTGAAGACAAAAAGGACAGCCGTACTATGCTGGTAAAACTTCTCAGAACCGTCGGCTTTCAGGTGCAGGAAGCGGTCGACGGCAAGCAGGTGGTGGATGTTTTTCACGAGTGGCAGCCTGACTTCATCTGGATGGACATCCGTATGCCGGCAATGGACGGTCTGGAAGCCACACAGCGCATCAAGGAGACCGAGGCCGGCAAATCGACCGTAATAGCGGCGCTCACCGCCCATGCCATGGAGGAGGAAAGAGAACAGATCCTGGCAGCGGGCTGCGATGATTTCGTGCGCAAGCCTTTTCGTGAGTATGAGATCTTCGGTGTCATGGGCAAACATCTCGGTCTGAAATATGTATATGAAGACAGCCGGGAAAAAGCCGTGCCAATCGAACCTGAGGTTGAAATACGCCCGGAACAATTGGCGGCCCTGCCGGCCGATCTGCTCAGCCGGTTGCATGATGCCGCGGTCGAATTGGACAGGGACCGAATCTTGGCGTTGATCGAGCAGATCAAAACCATCGATGCGCACATGGCAAGGGTATTGGAGACCTCCGTTAAAAAGTTTGCATTAGGTCCCTTGCTGGATCTCCTGAAAAATATCGAAAGACCCAAACATGGAAACAGTCATGATTGATTCTATGATTCAAAATACAGATCAATATGATATTCTCATTGTCGATGACATCCCGGACAGCCTGGAACTTTTGGGCCGAATCCTTGATGAACGCGGTTACCGGGTGCGGCCGGCCCCCAACGGCCGACTTGCTTTAGAATCCGTGGCGGCCAAGCTGCCGGACCTGATCCTGCTGGATGTCAAGATGCCGGAGATGGATGGTTATGAAGTGTGCCGCCGTCTTAAGTCCATCGAAAAGAGTCGAAATGTTCCGGTGATTTTCATCAGCGCGTACGGCGAGACCGCCAATAAAGTTGAAGGCTTCAAAGCCGGCGGGATTGACTTTATTACCAAACCATTCGAGCGCGAAGAAGTTCTTGCCCGGGTTGAAATCCACCTGCAATTGCATGAACTGACCGAACGCATGAAACAAAAGGTCCGTGAGCAAACCGACGAGTTGACCAGAGCCAATCAACAGCTCCGGCAGGAAATCCATGAGCGCCAACGTGCCGAGGAAGAGCTTAAAAAACACCGCGAACATCTCGAAGAATTGGTCCGGGGGCGCACGGCGGAATTGGAAGCGGCGAACAAGGAGATGCATGCCTTTACCTACACGGTGTCCCATGACCTCAGGGCGCCGCTGCGCCATATCGACGGTTTTCTGGAACTGCTGCAAAGGAAAGCCGCAGCGGCGCTGGACGAACAGAGCCGGTATTACATGGCCGCCATTTCCGATTCGGCCCATAAAATGGGACTGTTAATCGACGATCTGCTCTCGTTTTCCCGCATGGGACGCCATGCCATGTCATTCCAACAGGTGGAAATAGGAAACCTGGTGCACGAGGTCATGCGGGAACTTGA
>JAHJDG010000210.1 GCA_018812265.1 bacterium
TGCTTGGTCGTTACTTCCGAATCTCCCTGCCTACCCCCGGCCCGAATTCACGGCTCCCCTCGGCCTTGTGATGGGACGATAACTACCCATGAGAGCCGGCCTCGAGGAGGATTATTGCCAAATCCGAGAGGTTCGTCCGGTTCGTTCCTTCATTTGGAAAGCTTGACTTGTTCACCATTGTTTGCTATACTTGCCTATGAACGACTTTCCCAATGGATCTCGGAATAACTTTCATGACCATGATTCGGTACACGCTTCCCTTCATTCCGATGATGATTTCGCAGATTGCCTTTACGGCCCTGCCGAATCCCGTGAATGCCGGACCTTCTGGCGCTGGGAGAATGCCGAGATAATCCACTGAACCTATTGGATTTATGTAGGAAAAACCCACCGCCGGAAACAGGGCGGTGGGTTTTTCACTCGCTTGCGAGCGAGTCAAGTGTCCGCCACCGCACCTGCGCCGACTGAACCAGCCAGTTATCCACATCATTATGTTGCGTACACGTCCTCCGCGCCGCGTCGCGGAAATCCTCCACGGGCCGCTGAATGGGGCTCCGCCACCCGGCTTCACCCGCGACATCAGGCGGGCTATCATGAAGAACGTCCTCTCCATGGGGCTGCCGTCTATGACCGGATTCATGGTTATGACGGTCTACGAACTCGTGGACATGTTCTGGCTGGCTCGCATCAGCCCCGCGCCGGTGGCGGCGGTGACGATGTGCACCACCTTCGTGTGGCTGCTCTCATTCACGAATATGATCATCGGGCCCGGCAGTCTGGCCGTAATCAGCCGCCGTTTCGGAGAGGGTGATTTGCGGCGTACCGAACGTTCCATCAAGAACACGTTCATCCTGAAGTTCACGTTCGGTTCACTGTTCGGGTGGCCGGTGATTCCAGCTCTACCGTGGGTGCTGAACTTCCTCGGAGCGTCGCCGGAAGTCCAGCGGCTCGGCGTGACCTACGGCACGGTGCAACTGCTTATGCTGGGAGTGACGATGGCCGGCTATTCGGTCTATACCGCCCTCCGCAGTATCGGCCGGCCGGCCGCGGCTTTGTGGATTCAAGTCGTCACCACCGTGCTCAACTGCCTGCTTGATCCGCTTTTCATCTTCGGCTGGGGTCCGTTTCCCGCGATGGGAATCTTCGGGGCCGCCCTGGCCACGGCGATCTGTCACGTGCTGGTGGTCGTAATGGGATTTGCCGCGCTGGCTCATCGTTCGTCACCGGTGCGAGTCCGCTGGTTCGACCGGGCCTTGCCGGTAGCCAGCGAGATGGTGCAGATGATGCGAATCGGACTTCCGGCGGGTATCAACCAACTGGCCTACTCGTTTGCCACGCAGATGGTCATCAAGATCGTGGCCTCCTATGGGATGGCGACGGTGGCTCTCTACGGAATGAGCGTCAAGGTTCTTCACTTTGGCTGGATGGCGATTGTGGGACTCGGGCTGGGAACGGGCGCGCTCGTCGGCCAATATCTGGGCAGCAAGGAACTGCACAAGGCATGGCTGGCCTCCGTGCTTTCGATCCGGCTGGCGGTGTGGCTGACCCTCGGCTACGCGGCGGCGATTCTGCTGGGTGCGCCGCTTATCGTTCGAGGATTTTTCCCGGAACCGGAAATGGCGGAGCTGGGAATAACGATTCTCCGGATTATGGCGATCAGTGTGCCCTTCGTCGGATTGCACATCGGAGCGGAGATCGTTTTCGAGGGCGCGGGACAGAATATTCCGCCCATGCTGCTGGGCATTATCCACTCGTGGCTGGTGGTGATTCCTACGATGTACCTCCTGGGTCCGCTTCTGGGCGGTGCCGCTCATATGGTTATGCTGGGTTGGACTCTGGCGCATATCGTCGGCGGCGCGGCGGCGCTGTGGCTGTTCCGCCGGGGCACCTGGCTCCTGCATGAGGTGTAAGGGTAGCGAGCGGCGTGACCCTCGGCTTACACATTTTTCTTTGGCACAATACATGCTCTCTTAAAGTTGCTTACTCCCTTTCAACAAGCGGAGAAACGCATGATTTTCAGAGCCTTCCAGAGGATTGCGGTGATTCCGTTCCGATGGAGGGCTCTGCATTTTTTGCGCGAATGCATTTCTGATGCACGAAACAGAAGTTCCAAAGACTCTGGAGGCACAGCATGCACATTATCGCAAGATGTCTGATTTGGGCGGCGGCACTTGCTTTGGCCGGTTCGGTGTTGGGGCAGAGTTGGACGTGGCAAAGCCCGCAGCCGCAAGGAAACTATCTGAACGACGTCGAAATCTTCGCCAATGGAACGGGCTGGGCGGTGGGCACATGCGGTGCCATCCTGCACACCACCGACGGCGGACAGAACTGGTCGGCGGAGCAGATTGATTCCGGTCTGGATTTCTCGGCGGTGGATTTCGCAAATTCGAGTTGTGGCTGGGCCTGCGGCACGGAACGGCGACCGAGTGGTTCACGAGCGGGAATCATGTGTACCACGGACGGAGGGGCGAGCTGGGTCGTTCAATATGAGAGAACCTCCGCCAATATGAAAGACGTGTTCTTTGTGAACGAACAGCTCGGATTCGTGCTTGCCCAGGATTATGACATCAGCGGCAGCGTCGTTTTGCGAACCACCGACGGCGGCGCAACCTGGGTTGCGTACTTTGCCGACTCGACGGGCAGTCTGGAGTGTCTGGCCTTTGCCAGCGAGACCGTGGGCTGGGCGATTGGCTTGAAGGTGGTTCGCACGACCGACGGCGGATTGACCTGGCAGCGGACGACATATGAGTATCTCTATGGATGGGATGCGCACTTCTTTAATGAGCAGAACGGCCTGGTAATGGGTTTTCGCCATCTCTATTCCACCGTGGACGGAGGAAGCAGTTGGAGTCAGTGGACCATTCCGCGGGAGGACAATCAATACGCTTTGAGCATGGATTTCCCTTCGTCCGAGGAAGGCTGGATCGTCGGATCGAACGGGCTGGCCCTCAACACGACGGATGGCGGAGGGACGTGGCAGCCGCGAACCATTCCGATTTCCGTTTCTTTCAGCGGGGTATCCTTCACTAACGGTCAGACCGGCTGGGCCGCCGGGCAGGGCGGAAGGATTTTTCACACGGATAACGGCGGGTTGTCGTGGACTCTTCAGGCCGGAGTGCGAATCAGCGAACGCATTCTATATGGTGTGGATTTCGCGGATTCGGTCTCCGGTTGGATTTGCGGGAATCGAGTCATTCTTCGCACGACGGATGCGGGAGTCTCATGGATCCATTGCCGCGAGGATTCCACCCTCGGCTATGCCGATATTGAAAGCATCGCCCCGAATGAAGCGTGGGCCGCTCTGTCTCGCGACTCGCTGATTCACACCACCGACGGCGGCACGACGTGGGACGCTCGCTTTGTGGGTGTTCACACGATTGAACGCCTGCAGTTCGTGTCACCCGATACCGGTTTCGTTCTCAGTCATTCGGGGATCGCGCGGACCGTCAACGGTGGACAGACGTGGGAGTACACGGAGGTGGAACTTCCCGGCTGGAACGCGTTCGGAATGTGCTTCGTGGACGGCAACCGTGGCTGGATCGGCGGCGGCAAACCGGGATTCATCCTCCATACAACGGACGGCGGACTCAGTTGGACGACACAATACTTCGACAGCACGTGGGGCGAAACCATCATCGAGGATTTGTCCTTCAGCGATTCCCAGAACGGCTGGGGAGTGGGTTGGTACAATACCGTTTTTCACACGACCGACGGCGGCCAGACCTGGATAGAGGAGGACGTCGGTTCGAGTTCTTCCCACACTCGGGTTTGTTTCACCGACGTGGATCATGGATGGGTTGTTTCCGAGAATGCCGGACGGACATTTTACACCACGGATGGTGGAGAGACGTGGAATGTGACCGCGGCGGCGGTTGATGGAGGTCTGTTTGACGCCTGTTTCCCGGATGCGCGGCATGGGTGGGCGGTCGGCCGGGAGGGCGTGATCGTTCGCTGGGAGAACACAACCACTCCGGTAAATCCGCGTCCCGAGTCGGCGCTGCCTTTGTCCTGTTCGCTCGCGGCCTATCCCAATCCTTTCAATCCGCGGACAAACGTGGTGTTCGAGATTCCTTTAACCGGCCGGATTCAACTGCGGGTGTTCGACGTAACGGGCCGCCTCGTGCAGACCATCGCCGATCACGTGATCCCGGCAGGTAGCCATACGCAGGTTTTCGACGGCTCTCATCTGCCGAGCGGAATTTACTTCGTTCAGCTTCGCGGAACGGATTTCGGAGTGACGAAGAAGCTGGTTCTTTTGAAATGAACGTTCCGACATATGTAACCGCACTTCACCAATAGCACGAGGAACCGGTATGAAGAAGCAAATCTCGTTTGTGGTGTGTCTCGGTATCTTGGTGGCGGCTCCGTTTGCGAGTGCCCAAAATTGGCAATGGCAGAATCCGCTGCCGACCGGCAATTATCTGAGCGACGTCGTTTTTATCAACGAGAACGTCGGCTGGATCGTCGGTAGCAGTGGTACGATTCTCCATACCACGGATGGCGGCGCATCGTGGACTCATCAGGGGAGCGGCACCAATTCCGAATTGACGGCGATCGGATTCTTCGACAGTCAGCGTGGTTTCGCCGTCGGCGGAGAGTCGGGTTGAGGACCCGGCGGCTGTGAGGTTCACAGCCTAATTCTCCGCACCACCGATGGCGGTGCACTCTGGGAAACGGTGTACCGCGACACAACGCAGATTCTCACCGCAGTCGCCTTGGCTGATGATCTTCACGGCTGGGCAGTGGGCCGTTTCGGGACGGTCGCTCGCACCACCGACGGCGGCGAAAACTGGCAGGCCTTCGATCTCGGTACCAGTACGCATTTGTACGGCGTCGAGTTTACGAATCCCCAGAGCGGTTTCATCGTCGGCCTCAACGGTGTGCTTCTCCACACCACTGATGGCGGCGATACATGGGCGTATCAGGACAGCGGAACCGAGCGGTTCCTCTTCGCCTCATCGTTTGTCCTTGACTCGGTGGGCTGGGTGGTCGGCTACGACTTGAACGAACCTGCCGGCATTATCCTGCACACGACCAATGCGGGCCAGACCTGGTTGCCGCAGGATGCCACCACCAATCGTCGTCTCCTGGACGTGAAATTCGTCAATGACTCGACCGGCTGGATCGTGGGAGCGTCGGGAATTATTCTCCATACCACGAATCGCGGCGAAACCTGGACGTGGCTGACGGAAGGCTATCAAGAGGATATCTCCGCCCTCTGCCCGGTCAGCCGGAACGAGGCTTGGGCTGTCGGAGGGGGTGGAACCATCCGACACACGACGGACGGCTGGTTGGGTTCGGACTATCAGAATCACGGACCGAGGTACGATCTGCGCGACGTGGTCTTTCTGGATGTCGAACAAGGCTGGGCGGTCGGCTATGACTATGATTTGTCGCTGGGCATGGTTATGCACACGACCGATGGCGGAGACACCTGGCAGGCGCGGCCGTGTTCCGTTCTCACGGCTTGTCAAGGAATTTCCATGACCGACGCCCAACGCGGCTGGTGCGTCGGGTCCCATCGTATCGCGCGCACCAACAATGGTGGAACGAGTTGGGAACTTTCGTACTCGGATTCAACGATGTGGATGCGGGATGTGCATTTCATTGATGATCAAACGGGTTGGGTGGTCGGATGGGAAAGCTGGTACTACGATGCCAGAATCCTGCATACAACGAACGGCGGCCTGAACTGGAGCGAACAGACGGTGGACAGCGACTTCGGACTCTTGGATGTGGAATTCCTGGACACTCAGAACGGCTGGGCGGCGGGAAATATCGGTTCGATTCTTCATACGTCCGACGGCGGGGAAACGTGGATCGAACAATACGGAGAAGGATACCACACGTTGTACAGCTTGGATTTCACCGATCACCTGCACGGCTGGGCGGTCGGCTACGACGAAGAGTACGTGGAGTCGGTGATCCTGCACACCGACGACGGCGGTGACACATGGAACATGCAGTTCGCGGCTGAAGATATGGGTCTCACCGGTGTCAGCTTCGCGGATGTTCTACATGGGATTGCGGTCGGTCCGGCGGGCGTTGTCCTGCGAACCGAGAATGGCGGTCAGTCGTGGACACGGGAGAACAGCGGGTGTGGCAGTGATCTTGCGGCGGTATCCCTGCTTCCATCGGGTTATACTTGGGCGGTTGGATCCGCCGGTACCATTCTGCACTCGGAGGGTCCGGCTTCCGTTCCGCCTTCGCACCGGGACATCATCCCACGCAGCATTTCGTTGACCGCCTATCCCAATCCATTCAACTCGCAAGCGGTGATCGAGTACGACGTGCCGCTGTCCGGTTCGGTGAAGCTCGCGGTCTACAACGTCAACGGCCGTTTGGTTGAGACGCTCGTGGATCGTGTTCTTCCCGCCGGATCGTACGCGAAAACTTTTGACGGCTCTCGTTTGCCGAGCGGAATATATTTTACGCACTTGCAAGCGGCCCGGCGCTCGACAACGTACAAGATCGTGTTGCTCAAGTAGCAGGGTATCAACGTGACACAGGGGGTCTCGATCATGGCTGTCCGAATCTGCGGCTTCATTCTCTTCGTCGGTTTTCTGGCGTGTTCGGCGATGGCCCAGGAATGGCATCGGCTCGCGCCGTCTCCCCAGAATCGTGATCTGCGTTCGATCACGTTCACCGAGAGCGGCGTCGGTTGGGCGGCGGGCGACGGCGGCACGCTGCTCTGTTCCACCGATGACGGACTTTCGTGGGTATCGCGTCCGATCGGCACGTCGGCCATGTTGCTTTCGGTGTTCTTCCTGAATGAACAAGTGGGCTGGATCGCCGGAGGAGCCGTCTCGGGCGGCGGGTGAGGGGGCGGCGGCTGTGAGTCTCACAGCACCCTTCTTCACACGACCGACGGCGGATTATCGTGGACGGCAACCGATGCTCTTGAACTGGGTGTCCTGCGCAAAGTGGTCTTTGTCAGTGCGACGGACGGTTGGCTGCTCAGCGCGACGCATGACGGTACGAATTGGATCAGCGCCGTTCATCGCACCACCGACGGCGGCGCGACGTGGATCGTCCAATACGAAGTGAACGGCTGCCGGCTCATGGATATGGTGGTTACCGGTCAACAAACGGTGCATGTCGTCGGCTTCGACGGTCGCTATCTGTCCACCGCTGACGGCGGCGACACGTGGGCACAGCGTACCACCGGTCTGAGCGGCCCGCTGATTGGAGTGTCCTTCACCGACAGCCTCACGGGTTGGGTCGTGGGAGAGGGCATCTTCCATACGATGGATGGCGGAGAAAGCTGGACGCGGAAGGACGAAACGAATCATCCCCTGCTGTTCAAGAGCTGCTTCCCCAGTCCGCAGATGGGATGGGTAGTCGGAGACCGCGGCGCCATATTTTACACCACCGACGGAGGAGCGAGCTGGGCCGATCAAACCTGCTCATCGGTTTACGGTCTGAATGCCGTCTGCTTCCGAAGCGAGACCGACGGCTGGGCGGTGGGCGGCGGGGGGCCGATGTTGCACTATTCCGATCCCGATCAGACGGACCCGGTTGCTCGCGATGTAAGCGTCCCCGGCGAATACCGCGTGACGGCGTTTCCCAATCCGTTCAATGCTCAGACCACGCTCGCGCTCGAGATTCCAGTCACCTCTTCTGTCCGCGTGTTTGTCTATGACGCGACGGGGCGAATCGTAGAGATTCTCGCCGATCGTGTTTTAACGGCGGGACGGCACAGTGTGAGCTTCGATGCTTCGCGCCTTCCGAGCGGGATGTACTTTGCGCGATTGCAGGCGGGAGATCAATCCCGTGTACATAAACTGGTCCTTGTGAAATGACGGCTGCGGAGCAAACACAAATCTTCACCGTTCGTCCCATCGGCTTTATCCGCAGTCCCTATGCGGAGCGCAAGGACATGCCGCGGCAGCCGTCCGATTCCGATGCGCTTCCCGCCGAATTGCAGGTCCTTCCCGAGTTCCGTGCGGGACTGGCCGATCTGCAGGAGTTCGACCGCATTTGGGTCCTGGCATGGCTGCATCAGGCGCGGCCGTTCAGCCTGCGTGTGACGCCGCCCATTGACACCGCAGAGCACGGGGTGTTCGCTACCCGTTCGCCGGATCGCCCCAATCCCATCGCGCTGTCGTGTGTTAGGCTGCAAAGCGTGAACGAAGAAACGGGAGTGCTGCGCGTCGAACGAATGGATCTTCTCGATGGAACTCCGGTCTTGGATATCAAACCTTACATTCCCGAATCCGACGCCTTTCCCGATGCCGCCTCCGGCTGGCACGGGCGGGCGCGGCAGAAAACGAAAAGCAATCCGTCCACTCCGGACAGAAAACAGGAGTCGTCCCCATGAGTCGCAAGATCTGCTTTTGTGTCGGTTGGCTGCTGCTCGTCGGCCAAGTGGGTCTGGCCCAGTCGCCGTGGGAGTGGCAGAGCCCCGTACCCCAGGGCAATACCCTGCAGGATGTTCAGATGTTCCCGGACGGGAACGGCATCGCCACCGGTGGAAATGGCACCCTCATGCGAACCCTTGATGGTGGAGTGACATGGTCGGTTCTTTACGGCTGCGATAACGGCCGGTTGATCGGTAGTTCGTTCGTAAGCCCGGTGGTCGGCTGGGCGATTTGGACGTATTGGGACGGACAAAGAGACGCGATAGAATTCTTGCACACCGCGGACGAAGGCGCAACGTGGACCCGGCTCCCGCTGCCCGATTCGGCGCGCTTTTCGGATGTACTTTTCTTGAACGAGCAAGTGGGCTTCGTAACCGGCAGCCGAGGATATTACAGCGAGTTCGTAGCGCGCACCACTGACGCCGGAGATACGTGGCAGGAACAACTGCTGGATTCGGTGTTTGGCACGGAAGAGATATTTTTTCTTGATGACCTGAACGGGTGGATTGCCGGCTATGGAGGAATGGTTCGAACCACCAACGGCGGCGAGTCCTGGATGGTGTTGAGCCGCGATTTTGAGAACTCAATAAGCGAAGTGCAGTTCTTCGACGAACTGAACGGTGTAGGGATCGGAGGTCGCTACTTCTATCGAACCCGCAATGGCGGAGTGTTGTGGAGTTCGATCACGCTATCCGAGGGAACAACCGGTCCCTTTACTCTGTCCCTGCATTTCGTCAGCAGCAGCACCGGCTGGATTGTCGGCAGCGGCGGCTGGATCATCGCCACTACCGATGGCGGCACCACCTGGATTCCTCAGGCATCAGGTGTCAATGACTTCCTTTATCGCGTGGCATTCACCGATCCGAACCACGGAGTGGTCATGGGTGACTACGGCCGAATCCTGCGTACGACCGATGCCGGTTCGAGTTGGAACGTGCAAGCGGGACAGCGTATAAGCGACCTCAATTTCTATGCCGTAGATTTCGCCGACACAAACTATGGCTGGGCAGTGGGGGGCATGTATTATGGCGGGCGGCTAATCGTTCGCACGACGAATGGCGGGAATACGTGGACGGCACTGGTGAATGATCCGGACTCCTCCGCGATCGTTGATGTGGCTGCTCTCAGTCCGCTTACCGCATGGTTTGCCGGCGGCAGTTCCGGATTAATGCTGACTACCGACGGTGGCCAATCCTTCATCCCCCAATTTCTGCCTGAAAACCGTCGCGCCGGACAACTGCAGTTCTTCAATGCGGACAGCGGTTGGATTCGCAGTGGAAGATATCTTACCTATACAACCAACGGCGGACAGAATTGGCAGGCCATCCCGACGATGACCATGAGCGGAACCTACGGGATGTTCTTTCTCGATATGCAAAACGGTTGGGTGTTCGGAGGCAAACCAGCCACGATTGAACATACCACCGATGGCGGCTTGACATGGACCCGGCAATATCAGGACAGTCTGTACGGTGAGACTGCAGTCGTCGGCTTGTCGTTCACCGATCCTAACGTCGGATGGGCGGCCGTGTGGGGGCTTTCGCTTCTCCACACCACCAACGGCTGTGCAACGTGGAACTCCGTCAACATTGGCGGCTGTGGGGATTGGACGACCATGCAGTGGACGGACCCGGATCATGGCTACGTACTCAGCGATTACGAGCCGATGTGGTACACGACCGATGCCGGCACGACCTGGCGGGAGGCTCCCAACCATATCGGCTCGCGGATGATAGACGTGGATTTCCCGAATGCGAGCCACGGCTGGGTCGTGGGCTGGAACGGCACCATCGTGAAGTGGAACGGATCGGCGCTCGCCGCCGAGCCGGTGGCGCGGGCCGCGATCCCGATTCAATGCATGCTCTCGGCCTTTCCCAATCCCTTCAATCCCATTACCACGCTGGAATTCACTATACCTGTGACCACGCGAGCAAGTTTGCAGGTCTATGACATCACGGGCCGGCTGGTACAGACTCTGACCGACCGTGTGCTGCCGGCGGGAATCTACACGCAAAGATTGGATGCCTCCCGCCTGCCCAGCGGAGTGTATTTCGCGCGGCTCTCGGCCGCGGGAACGGATGTCACTCGAAAAATTGTCCTCATCAAGTGACCGAAATCCGACAAGTTACCCGGAAAGTAAAGCGCGGCGGTGGAATTCCACTGTCGCGCTTTGTATATTGAAAGGAGACGGGAGCACGGCCTACCGTGCCCATTTTCTCATAGAACGTTTCCATGTTTGCCATCCAAGCCGAAAATCTCTCCAAATCCTACTACCTCGGCTCGGTCGAGGTCCCCGTTCTGCACGAAGTGAGCCTGACGATTGACACCGGCCAGCAGGTGGCGGTGGTCGGGCCGTCGGGTGTGGGAAAGTCCACGCTTCTGCACGTGCTGGGCGCGCTGGATCGTCCGACCTCGGGCGAAGTCTACGTCAATGGGCGGGCGCTCTCGGAACTGGACGGCGAGCGACTGGCCATGGTGCGCAACCGGCAGGTCGGATTTGTGTTTCAATTCCACCATCTGCTGCCCGAGTTCACGGCTCTCGAAAACGTCCTCATGCCCGCCCGCTTGGCGGGTGATGGAGAGTCTCCCGAGGCGGTCGCGCGGGCCGAGATGCTGCTGAATCAGGTCGGGCTTTCGCACCGGCTGCATCACCGCCCCGGCGAGCTTTCGGGCGGCGAATGTCAGCGCGTGGCTGTAGCGCGGGCCATGATGAATCGTCCTTCCATTCTCCTCGCCGACGAACCCACCGGCAATCTCGACGGCGAGGCCGCCGTCACCCTCCAGAACATCCTTGAGCGACTTGCCCGCGAAGAACAAACCACCCTCGTCGTGGCCACCCACAATCCCGACTTCGCCGCTGCCATGGATCGCATTCTCCGCCTCCACGAAGGCCGTGTCGAAGAAAACTGATCCACAGAATGCGGGAATATCGAGGAACAAAGGCGGCTTTCGGGCCGCCTTGCCTGTTTCTTGATGATGTTGTCCGGGAACCTCGTGGAAGGGTGCGGTATTCAATAGAGTTGCATAGGGTTGATTCTATTAGAATATATTACTAAGTTTGGCATATATCCTCGGGGGCATGTGACGGGCGTCCAAGCCCCCCAAGGGAATGTATAACTTGTTGAAAAACAAACACAAACCCGAATAAAATACGAAGGAGGAGAGAACCATGAAGCGCACATGGATTCTGGTCATTCTACTGGCCTTTGCCGCAGTGTATTTTATGGGCTGTGCCTCGCCACAGCAGAAGGCCCAGCAACTGATGGCCGCCGGCAAGTATGAGGAAGTCATCACTCAGTACGGCGCCAATCCCGATCTGGCCGGTCTGGTGGCCGAAGCGAAAGAAAAGGTCGCCGAGAAGTGGCTGGCCGAGGGCAAACTGCAGGAAATTCTCGACACCTACCCCGAGACCAAGGCCGCGAAAGAAGCCAAGAACATGCTGGCCGAGAAGCTCTTCGCCGAGGGCAAGTTTCAGGAAGTGATTGACAAGTACCCCGGCACGCCCGCCGCCGAGAAAGCCAAGGCCGAGCTCGAGAAACAGAAGCAGGAAGAAGAGGTCAAGGGCAAGGAGAAAGAGACCAGCGCGAAGGACAAGGCCGCCGCCGAGAAAGAGCGCAACCTGAAGGCCGAAGCGAAGCTCAAGGAGATCATGAACATCAAGGTGAAGAATCTCCGTTCAAAGGCCCTCAAGGAGTTCACGGAGAATCCTGCCTATAAGGGTACTCCGGCCGCCCAAAAAGCCCAGGCCGAGCTGAAGAAGTAGCACGAACGGCCTAATGAAATCAAACACAGAGTGGAATCAACTTACAGGAGGATACATGAACCGCAAGTGGATGATTGCCGCCGCCGCGCTGGCCATGCTGGGAATGCTGTGGTTTGCCGGTTGCGCAAGCGACGATGACGAGCCAATCCCGGTATATTCCGTTACGGTGACCGCACCCAGCACGGGAGCCACGTGGACCGTAGCAACCACACAGGCTATCGCGTGGAACGATGAGAACGTGGACGCTTTCGACATCTCGCTATCGTTGAACAACGGCACGACTTGGACGAACGTTGCCAGCAACGTGATAGCCAACAGCTATACGTGGAACGTGCCCAACTCGCCGTCCACGACGGCGAAAATTCGGGTGCAGAATCACAGTGACACGACCGTGTTCGGAGTTAGCGGACCCTTCACCATCGCCCTGCCCGCGATCGTGGACTACTGGAACGCCACGGACGCCACGCTGCAGCCGCTCGGTGTTGATTCGATGACCTACGCGTTCAACCTCGATCTTACCTATCACTGGCTGCAGTGGTTCAATCTGCTGGATACCGAGATCCGAGAAAGCGGTACGTATGCCGTGGACGGCGATACGCTTCGCTTCCATGCCACGCTGCGTGACGGAGAGGTGGTCAATGAGAATTATGCCCGCTGGCACCAGATCACAGAGAGCAACAGCCTGCTGACGCTTCACGTGTTCAACGACGTGGACACCCTCTTTGTCCCTGTCCAGTTCACTCGCGTGCCGTAGCGAATGAATTCGCCGTTGTCGGTCTGAAGAGGCGAGACGCAACGGCAGGCTTGGTCCGAAGAAAAGGCAAATTGAGAATTGGCGGGTCAGGTTAATCACCTGACCCGCTTTTTTCATGCACGGCAACTCGATGTATGCCAAGTCAACATCAAATGAACAAACAGAGACGCGCCCACGGGGATAGGGAAAATACTTGAAAGTAAACCACTTACGATGATAAATGTACAACTTATTTGTCATAATGTAAAGTTTACTTGACATAGACGGAAGTTTTCCCTATATTAGCTGCCAATCAAGCCTGAAGACAGACGCGCCTGAGAAATCGTGAAAACCAGTTTGAGAAAGTGCCGGTTTATGTGTGGAGAATTGAGCCAGCAGCAATTGGCTGACATGGTCGGAGTCTCGCGCCAGACCATTGTCTCCATCGAGCGTGGTGACTACGCGCCTTCGGTAAAGTTGGCACTTCTCTTGGCCGCGAAGCTGGACACGAAAGTTGAAGACCTCTTTGTCTTGGAGGACAAGGATTATGTTTAAAAAGGATCGAATTTTCTGGTGGGCTGCGGGAATTTTCGCATTGTCCATCGTGATCTTCGCCGCCACGGGAGAACAGCTTTGGCTCGCGCTGATGATAGCTTCATACCTCTTGCGGCCGACGCTGGCCTCGCTCGGAGTCGCAAGGCGTTCTGTTGATGAACGTCAGATGAGCATTCAGTACCGTTCGGGCAACATCGCATTTGTGGCTATGATCGCCGCGGCGGTGATTCTGGCGGCTGTACAAAGCGCTAAGGGAGATCCAAACTGGGACCTGTTCAATATTGTGATTATCGTTGGACTGGCCGCGAAGGCTCTCTTTAATGTTCTGCTGGTGAAAAACTACCGCGAGGCAGCGGCCAGAATCATCATGGCTGTAGGGTTGATGGTGGCGTTGTTCGCTTCCATGTCGCACGGCCTGTCTATTGTTACTCTTGCCGAGGCTGCTCCGGGCCTCGCGATCGTGGGGATCGGCTGGCTGTCCAGGAAATTCCCGCGAACCATTGGCACGCTTCTGTTCGCGGTGACGGTGGTTCTGGTGGTCTTCATCCTCCGCAAGGGCTTCACGATTGGTCAGGTAACGACCGCTGTCTTGATATCCGTGCCGTTGATCCTCGCTGGAACCTGCCTGTTTGTGCGTGACCGGTGCGAGACCGGGATTGAGGAAGAAACAATCCTGCAATCAACAACTGTGGAATAGCTGCGTTCAGGCGGAACGCGGCATAAACAAAGAGCTTGCCCGACTATGGCAATCCACTCTCGGGCTGCTCCCAAGGGCCACATCGAATACGGATTGACCAGACGGCCGGAACAGAAACTAAACGTGTGATCCATCTGTATCTCTCGGATCAACTCCTCGAATCCCTAACCAAAGACTTGCTCAATATGTTGCCCGTATTTTCCTGCGAGCGAAAAAGATGAGCACCAGTCTACTAACCCGCAAAGGAGCACTACCATGAAAATGGTTATAATGGCATTCTGGACGTTCATTCTGGTTGCCGTGAGCGCGGCACAACCCGAGCCGGACACCCTGTGGACTCGAACCTACGGCGGAGTAGGAACCGACGCGGGCATGTGCGTTCGTCTCACAACGGATGGCAACTATGTGGTGGCCGGGTACACACAGTCGTCTGGTCCGGATGACATGTACCTTGTCAAGATCAACGGCTCTGGAGACACCTTGTGGACCCGTGTCATTGACCTGGGGAACATCGAGCAAGCCAACTCCGTCTGGCCAACCGATGACGGCGGTTACCTGCTGGCCGGTTCCATTCAGTACATGGACGGGGGCAACACGGCCATGCTTCTGGTGAAGACAAACAGCGGCGGCGACACGGCGTGGACGCGCGCTTACGGATGGAGCGGATCGGACAAGGGGCACGCCGTTCAACAGACTCCTGACGGCGGATTTATCATGGTTGGCAGCACGCGCAGCGCCGCGGGGGATGATGATGCGTGCTTGGTCAAGATCAACACAGCAGGTGATACGCTGTGGACGCGCACCTATGCCGCCGCCCATGATGACGTCGCGTTGTCGGTGGAGTGCACGGCCGACGGAGGCTACGTGCTGGCGGGATACTCGACATTGCCCCCTCAAGTGACCCCGGCCTTCGTCCTGAAAACCGGCGCCACAGGCAATCTACAATGGCGACGCGAGTATGGAGGTCTGTTCAACATGGCCGTGTTTGCCGAGCAGACCAGTGACGGTGGCTATATGGTCGCTGGAACCGGCGTTTCGCCAGGGATTCCTCATCTTGCCTCTTACCTGATGAAAACGGACAGTGCCGGTAATTCGCTCTGGACGCACCTACATTCGGTAAGCCCGCTGGACGAGTGGATTTATGCGGCTCAGCGCGCTTCGGACGGAGGCTATGTTATGGCAGGCTGGATCGGCAACCTTGACTCAGCGGCTTTCGGCATGGAGATTACCCGCATGGACTCGCTCGGCAGTGTGCTGTGGACCCGCACGTATGGTTCGGGGACCGGAGCGTCTGCCGCGTCGGTCGTGGAGAGTGCTGATCACGGTTATGTCGCCACCGGTAATGCCCAGACGAGCACTAACGGATACGATATGTATGTCGTCGGAACGGGACCGGAGGGAATGGTGTTGGTCTATCCCAATGACGGTGAGACCCTGGCGATTGGCCGGCCCCTCGAAATCGGCTGGAACGGATCGGTCCACGGCGGCAACGTGTCCCTCCAAGTCAACCGCAGTTACCCGTCCGCAGCGTGGGAATCGGTGGTCGCTTCGGCATCGAACAGCGGTCGGTACACCTGGATCGTGAGCGGTGATGAGAGTAACCACGTGCGCTTCCGCATACAGCACCTTACCGATCCCGCATTGAGTGACACATCGGATGCGGACATGAGTTTCCGCATCCCGCGAATCCATTTGCTGTGGCCGAACGGTGGAGAGACTGTACTGAGTGGCGTTCGGGATACCGTGCGATTTGAGCGCGTCCTCGTGACGGACAATTTGCGGCTCCTGCTCAATCGCGATTATCCGAATGGCGTATGGGATCCGGTCATTGATAACATGTCCGGAGACAGCACGGGCTTCTGGATCGTTCAGTTGCCCGGCGGAACGCACTGCCGGTTGCGGCTCGTATCCATGTCTGATTCGACGCTCGCTGACACCTCAGACGCCGATTTTCTGCTGCGCGCTCCCCAGATGACGTTGACTGCGCCCAACGGAGGAGAGCAACTCCCCGTCGGCACAGCTTATGAGATCACCTGGTCCGCACCCGAACATCAGGGCAACATTCGGATCACGCTCAATCGTGACTACCCTTCCGGCACTTGGGAAATCATCGCCGCCAGCGTCGCAAACAGCGGGCAACACTCATGGACACCCGCCGCTCCGGCCAGCGATCATTGCCGCGTTCGCATCTCGACCGTATTCGATCCACAGAGTCGGGTGGAAAGTGCGGGTGATTTCGCGGTCACGGCTGCATCAGCCAATGACCACGCCGACGAACTTCCCGCAACTTTTGCGCTTGACGCTCCCTATCCCAATCCGTTTAACTCACAAACCGTGCTGTCCTTCAGCATACCTGCGCGCGGCGAGGTAACACTTATCCTTCATGATTTGACCGGTCGGGCGGTGCGAACAATGATACATGGAGTTGTCGAGAGAGGTCACCACCAGATTCTGTTTGACGGAACGGGTCTGCCTTCGGGAATGTACTTCTATCGGTTGCAGTGGGGTCCGCAGTCGCAGGTGAAGAAGATGGTGTTGCTGAAATAAGTGTCAACATGGAAGTCCAAATGGGTCTCCGCTAACTGGCCTGTCTTTCTGCGGAAAGACGCACTACTGTCAGGTGGCGACGGCGGCTGTAGTAGGCGTGCCGCTGATTCTGGCCGGAGCCTGCCTGTTCGTGCGTGACCGAGACGAAGGTGGTGCCGAAGGAGAAATATCCAGTCAAATCGTCGCCGGAGAATAGCGGCTTCCTGACGGAGGCAGCATAAAGGGAAGGCTATTTGATCACGTCTTTTTCGTTTGTCATCACTGGAATCATCATTGTCAAGCAAGTAGGATCATGACCCGAAACAACGTCACCCGCGTAGCGATCACGGCATTCGGCACATTGTTGCTGAGCTATCTGCTGGTGTATTGGGTCATAGAGCTAAGCGAATTCCACACCTCTCTGCATCGCGGCTATCACGATAGCCAGTTATCGCAAGTATCGAGCAGTCCGAGAACTGTCATTTTTCATACTGTGGCTCGGAGCGATTTCGACGGGGAGCCGTATCCCCTTGCGGGAGACACAGTAGTCGCCATCAACGATACCGCTATCGCAAAATGGCGAGATCAGACCGTGTTCGCTTACACTTTCGTTTTTGATTGTCCGGTGGATCAGAAAGTGCCCGTGAATTTCGTGCACTGCGGCGACACTCTGCGAAATTCTTTTGTCATGCACGCGCAGCCCTGGCTGTTACAAATGGGAGGGTTGGGTCTGTGGGAGCTACTGCGTGCACTGATAACGATTGCCGCTCTTGGAGTTGGTCTCTGGGCCTTACGCAGCCGCCAAAGCGGAAGTGGAGTGTTGCCGGTGTTTGTCCTGTACTCCTTCGCGCTGGCCGTGGGAACGACCTTTTACCACTACTTCCCCGCGTCCTATGCTGAATTCACGGTTCCCGGTTGGAAAATTGTCAGCCGAATATTCTTTCTTTTCGAGCGTCTCGGGAGTGGATTCTGGTTGCATCTGGTGTGTATCTATCCCAGACCGCTCGAAGCCGTTCGGCGCCATCCTGTCTTAACTCTTTCGCTTTGCTATTTGCCCAGTGTTCTGATTATTTTTCTCTGGTTGAATTACTATATGAATGGCTTACTCATGCCATCACTGGCGGATTATTTCCTCGTGTACCCCATCAATGCGCTCGTCAGACCTTTACCTGAATTGGCGTCATTGGGCATACTGTTCTACCGCTACCGAACAAGTGCGAACCGTCTTGAATCCCGTCAGCTACGCTTGATCACGTGGGCGGTGGGTACCGGCATTTTGGTGATGAATGGCATTGGTGTTCTTAGGTGGTTCTTTCCCGTCTGGCACTTCGCGAGCCTCTATCGAGGACTGACGCTCATCACGGTGGAGTTTGTTGCTATCTTGCTGGCGCCACTCGCTTTTGCTTACGCCTTTCGCAGATACCGGTTGATGGATGTCGAAGGAAAGCTCAAGCGCGCCACACGTTATGCAATGTTGATGGGTCTACTTGTAGCAGCTTTGATTGGAATGACCTACGGCTTCAGTGAACTTGTGCTTGTCTATATGGGAATTACATCACGCACGCCGAGTATGGTACTCGCACTTGTCCTTGCCCTGGGAGTTGTCCCCGCTCAAAGGCAACTCAGCCACGTTCTGGAACGGAGATTTTTCCCTGAGCGAGTTAAGCTTCGGCAGATGTTGAGTGGATTTCTGCAGCGGGCTTCTTCGCTGCCGGACAAACAGACTTTCTGGCGCGAGTTGGAAGAGCGACTTAAGGACGGACTGAAGGTGGAGGCCGTTTATCCCATTTTGCTCGATAAGACGTCGGAGCCGTTCACACACGACAGTCCGCTACTCCGCCGTCTTGCACTCAACGCACGACCTCTACCAGTGGATGAAGCATTCGCGAGCGGATTTGTCGAAATCAGCGAGTCGGAAAAAACATGGATGCAGAAGCATCAGGTTGGGATGCTCGTGCCTTTGGCAAGGCGTGGCGAATTAATAGGATTGTTAGCGATCGGGGTTCGTACTGATCAAGAAGATTATAATACGGAAGAACTTCAGATTCTGGCATCTCTCTCGCCACAAATTGCTTTGGCCAATGAGAACTTGCATCTGCTGGAAGAGAACATCGGCAAGAAGCGGCTTGAAGAAGAGCTTGCTTCCGCGCGGAAGACGCAAGAAGGGTTTCTGCCTAAGCTTATTCCGGAAACAGCAGGTTTGGAAGTTGCTGCAACGTGCCACTTTTGTTGGGAAGTAGCCGGAGACTACTACGACGTAATCCCTCTCCCTGGCCAAAAGACCGCTCTGGCGATTGCCGACGTTTCAGGCAAGGGCGCGGCGGCTGCGCTTTTGATGGCCAGCCTGCAGGCTTCGCTACGTACTGCGTTGCGCATGAGTCCTCGTCTGGATACTGTAGTAGCGGGCATCAATGATCTGATTCACCAGAACACTTCGCCCGAACAGTATATCACGTTCTTCGTTGCCGTCTTCGATCCAGCTATGCGGACGCTTTCCTATGTAAATGCAGGCCACAACGCTCCGATCCTGCTGCGCGCGGACGCTCTCGTTGAGCTGTTGGAGAAGGGCGGGCCAATCCTTGGTTGTCTGCCCGACATAGGCTACGTGCAGGAGTCCATCCAACTGAATTGCGGAGATTTGTTATTGCTTTACACGGATGGAGCAAGCGAAGCCATGGATAATAAGGACGAGGAATTCGGCGAGGAGAGAATTCTACAATGTCTCGCAAACGGAAAGACATGCCATGCTCACGAGTTACTCAAACGACTCGAAACGGAGGTCGTAACCCATCACGGCAGCTCGGCGTTCGAGGATGACTTCACGTTGCTTCTCGCCAAGGTAGTCTAACAGAATCTGATGGCCGAAGTCTCGAGGCGACGACAAACGCAAGGTGTGCCATTTAGTCTGACGCCGTACACGTAATCATCAATGTCCAATAAGAAATCCTTCACCCCAATTATGAGAATCGCACCCAGCCGCATACGTAGAGTCGTAAGTGCGTTGTTTGCCCTCCTTATAGCAGTAAATATCTGCTTGTCCGCAGAAGACGCCGGCAGATACTTCAGAATCAAGGTTGTTGATGATCAGACCGGGCGTGGCGTTCCGCTGATACTCGCCGGAGTCTGCCTTTTCGTGGGCGACCGCGATAATCCCGAGACTGAAAAGACAATATCCGCGCAATCCACGACTTCAGGATAAAAGAAGGAGGTCGCTGTGGAGAAGCCCACATCTTCTGCTGGCAGGCGAGTTCGAATTATTCGCTGGATTGTTCGCATTCTCAGCGGCCTGTTCATTATCTTGTGCCTGCTTTTTTTCGTCGGAGAGGCGTTGATCCCGACGATACTGTTCCCTGCGCCCGATTCCACGCCTTTGACGGGCAACGCCATGCTCCAACTGGCATTGTTTGGGCTCTCGCTTTTGGGTTTGGCCTTGGCCTGGAAATGGGAAGCCATTGGAGGATTGATGGCGTTGGCGGCCTACGTCGCCGTCGGGATCGTCAATCCGAAAGCCTTCATGGCAGTCTTTTTCCTCCCGCTTCTCGCGTTGCTCTTTCTTGCCTGCTGGTGGATGAGTAGGCGCTGCAATGGGCGAGGGGAGGCTGAGTCACACGGTTGACAGGAGCAAGGATTCGATTCACGGAAATCATTCACTCAAGGACAAGGAGTTCATCCATGAACCGCGTTTTCTTGTATGCTGTTGTTGGCGTCGTACTCCTGCGCTCGGCGGCGTCGGCGCAGGAAGGAATCACCGCGGATACCCCGGCGGATTCCGCGCAAATCTATCTGCTCAAAGGTCGAGAACAGGCCAATGCGAGAGAATTGGACAATGCGCTGGCATCGTTTGAACGTGCTATCGCGCTCCAACCGGATTTCGAGGAAGCGTGGCGGGGCAAAGGGGCAGTGTTGTGGATGATGGATAAGCAGGACGAGTCCCTGGCCGCCACGTCAAAGGCCATCGAACTCAAGCCAGATGATTACAAAGCTTGGCTCAATAAGGGCCGCGCCTATATGCGTAAAGGCGAAAATGAAGAAGCCCTAAAGACGTTTGAAAAGGCTTCCGAACTCCAACCGGAGAACGAAGACGCGCTCATGGGACGGTTCGCCATGCTGCGCGAACTCCATCGTGCGGACGACATGCTGAAGGTACTCAACCGCCTGATTGAACTGCAGCCGGATGATCCGATCCGTTGGTTGCGCAAGGCTCTGGAGTCGGCGGAAGTCGGGAAGTCCGACACCGCGCTGGTGGCATTTGACCACCTCGGCGAAATGCTTCCCGACAGCGCCTGGGTATGGATCGGCAAGGGACAATGCCTGACGTCAATGGGCAAGCAAGACGACGCATTAAAGGCACTCGACAAAGCCATCAACATGGATCCAAATTCTCTGGATGCATGGAATGTCAAAGGAACGGTTCTGGCCAAGCTGGCTCGCTATGATGATGCCCTTGCGGCATATGACAAGGTGCTCGAAATCGAGCCTTCGTTTGCAGGAGCGGTGTACAACCGCGGTTGCGCATACAGCCTGAAAGGAGACAAAACCAAGGCACTTCTGGAACTGAAGAGGGCTATTGAATTGGACGGCACCACTAAGTTTCTGGCACCGAAGGATGAAGATTTCAAGAGCCTGTGGAATGATCCGGAATTCAAGAAACTCACGGAATAGGAAAGGGAACACTTCGCAACGGAGTATCCTGCCAAAGCAAAAACGGGCCGCGGGATTGACAGAAACGCAGGTTTTCACCAATCCCCTGTGACCGATTATGGGACGGCCTCCAGCCGTCGCCCTGAAACATCCCATTCGGAGAGTGGGGACAAGCAGAAGGAGAAATGCAGGCGGGTGCACCGCGATGATGCGCCCGCTTCTTCTCCTCCGAACTCCCGTGCCCGTCACTCCCGGTCGGCGTGCATGTTGATCCCGAGGTCGCGCGCCTTTTTCCAGAGCGTGGTGCGGTCAATTTTCAAGAGTCTTGCCGCCCGCAGCACGTGTCCGCCCGCTGCCGAAAGCGCACTCTCGATGAACATCTTCTCGAAGCTGCGCATGGCGGCTTTGAGCGGCCCGGGAGTCATAAGGTCTCCACTATCCGCCTTCGGTTGCGAATACGGTGCCGGAAAACTCGCCGGCCCGGCCACCGGAGTCCAGCCCGGCAGAATGGACTGCGGCGTGACCGCGCGCGTCAGGAAATTCAGCACTTCAGGGGCAAGGACCGTATTGCTCGTGGCGAGGATCGCGCGCTCGATGGCGTTCTCCAGCTCCCGCACGTTGCCCGGCCAGTTGTGGCCGAGCAGAATTGCCATCGCGTCGTCGGTAATCGTAAACTCACCCTTACTCAGACGGCCGCCGATCTTGTCGAGGAAGTGCGCGCACAAGAGCGGAATATCTTCGCGGCGCTCGCGCAGCGGCGGAATCGTAATCGGTACCACGTTCAAGCGATAGTAGAGATCGAGCCGGAATCGCCCCTCCTGAATCAGCCGTTCGAGGTCGCGGTTGGTGGCGGTAATGATGCGGATGTTGACGGGAATCCGCTTGTTCGAGCCCAGCCGCTCGATCTCGCGATCCTGCAGAACGTTCAGCAGCTTCACCTGCGTCGAGAACGACAGATCGCCGATCTCATCGAGGAACACCGTTCCGCCGTTGGCCAGCTCGAATTTCCCCATCCGCGAAGTCTTGGCGTCGGTGTAGGCTCCGCGTTCGTGGCCGAAAAGTTCGCTTTCGAGGAGCGTCTCGGGCAGCGCCGCGCAGTTCACCTTCACGAACTGTTTTGGGGCGCGCGGGCCTTCGAAGTGCAACGCGCGAGCCACCAGCTCCTTTCCGGTTCCGGTTTCTCCGCGAATCAGCACCGTGCTGTCCACCTCGCAGACTTCGCGGATCACGTCGAAGACGCGATGCATCGAGGCGCTGCGTCCGACCAGTCCGCCGAGCTTGTGGTCCCCGCCGAGCCGGCGCTTGAGTTTCTCGACTTCGTTGGTCAGGTGCAGCTTTGACAGGGCCGAGTCAATCGCGGCGGCGAGCAGCCGCGGATCGCGCGGCTGGGTCAGCACGTTGGCCGCTCCCTTCCGCATGGCCATCACCACCAATTCGGTGTCGGCTTCCTCGGTGTACAGAACGACGGGTACGTTGCCGTGACGCTCGCGGATCCTCTCCAGCAGTTCAAGGCTGGAAGATTGTTCCAGGCCGATGTCGCACAGCACCAGATCCACCGCGTCCTGCTCCATTCGCTCCAAGGCCGCGGCGGGATTCGATTCCGTGAGAACTCGGTAGGAACCCTCGGAGCGAACCCCTTCGGAGAGAGCCTCGAGCATCGGTCGTTCTTCGTCAATGATCAGCAGTGTGGGTTCGGGCATATAGTAGGTTCTCCGCATTAAATGGTGAAGGGGTGGAGACCCGGCTCGCCGCTTCTGAGGAAAGTGGAGGCGGCGGGAGGGGGGGGAGCGCTGGCTCGCAACGCTCTTCAGCTTGAGTATCGGCAGAATCGGGCCGAATCTTGAACTTCCGTTGACGAACTCAAACACCCATCTCCCGTCTGGCAATCAATAGGCAAGAGTCTGTAAATACGGCGGTAGGAACGAGAGTGCGGACGGCCATTCGGAAAGCGGCAGTTTGACTTTAAGGCGGCTCGTGGGTATATTGATATGCTCTGTAATGAATCGAGATAGGGTCCCAGCGGAGCAGCCTTGACCATGCCCTTCGCCATTGCAAATCGCACCTCTTCCATCCCGACCGTTTCCCATCGGCTTCCGTTGAACATCAATTCTGTAGAATGCTTATGAATCTCTATCAAGGTGTGTGGGTGGCCCTCGTCACCCCGTTCAAGAATGGTCAAGTGGACGAGGCCGCGTTTCAGTCTTTGGTCAGTGATCTGGCCACGCGCGGAATCGCCGGATTCATTCCCGTCGGTACCACCGGTGAAGCCTCCACATTGAGCGCCGAGGAGCGCCGCCGCGTGATCGAGCTCTGTGTCGAGGCGGCGGGCGACGTCTCGGTCGTTCCCGGCTGTGGCACCAACGACACCGTAGCCTCTATCCGCAACTGCCGCGAGGCGGCTGATCTCGGCGCGTCGGGGGCGATGGTGATTACGCCCTACTATAATAAGCCGACTCAGGACGGGCTGCTCGCGCACTTTACCACGGTGGCCAAGAGCACCGAACTGCCGCTTCTCCTCTATAATGTTCCCTCACGAACGGGCGTGAATCTGCTGCCCGAGACCGTCGAGAAGCTGGCCGATCTGCCCAACGTGGACGGCATCAAGGAAGCCTCCGGCAATCTGGTTCAGATTGCCGACCTCTGCGCGCGGGTTGAAGGACGGATGAATATACTCTCGGGGGATGATGCTCTTACGCTCCCCGTTCTCGCGGTGGGAGGGGAGGGCGTGGTTTCAGTGGTCGCCAATCTCGAACCCGAACCGCTGGTCGAGATGGTGGACATCTTCTGGAAGGACAATCCCTATCGTGCGCTCCAGCTTCATCGCCGGATCACTCCTTTGGCTCAGGCGCTCTTCCTCGAAACCAGTCCCTCGCCCATCAAGTGCGCGCTGTGGATGGACGGAAAGATTCAGAACGAAGTGCGGTTGCCGCTGGTCACGGTGAAAGCGGAGACTCGCGAGAGGATCGGGCAGGCGGTACGGGAGTATCGCAATGGAGTCATGGGTCATGTCTAAACCGGCGATCGCGGCTCTGTTCGGAGCGGCCGGGCGGATGGGCCGCGAGATTCTGAAACAGGCTTGGCGGCACGATGAGTTGCTCATCGCCTACGGATACGACGTGCAGAACGTGGGCGACGTCGTTGAGACGATTACCGTCGAGAAGCCGCCCGCCAAGCTTCCCGGCGATGTGAAAATCGTGATGGACTTCTCCGCCGCCGAGGCCGTGCTGCAGAATCTCGAACGGGCCTTGGAGGCGGGCGTGCCGTATCTGTGTGGTGTGACCGGGCTGCCCGAGGCGACGGGGAACGAGCTGCGCGCGTCGGCCAACGAAATTCCCGTGTTCCATTCGCCCAACATGTCTCCGGGAATGAATGTGATGTTCCGCCTCGCGGCTTACGCGGCCAAGCGGCTGCCTGGCTACGAGCGGCACATCTTCGAACTTCATCACACGCAGAAAAAGGACTCGCCCTCGGGCACCGCGCTGCATCTTTCGCGGGCGGTCGAGGAGGAGACGGGTGAGGAGACGACCATCACCGCTCTGCGCATGGGAGACGTTCCCGGCGAGCACCGCTTTCTGCTCGGCGGCCCCGGCGAACGGCTGGAGATCATCCACCGCGCCGATTCCCGCGCCGTCTTCGCCATCGGCGCTCTCCGTGCAGCCGTCTGGCTTGTCAAACGCCCCCCCGGATTCTACAAGATGGGCGACGTGCTGGAAGGATAGCAGGAAACGATGAGCGATGAACGATGAGCGATGAAAGCGTAGCCGCGCACAGCCGTGTGTCTCATTTGATATTCAGAGAACTCCTCTTCTTGTCATTCTGAACGGTCTTTCCTTTTGTCATTCTGTCATCCTGAACGAAGTGAAGGATCTCAGCCCCCCTGTTCTGTTCGAACCGTTATTTGTCAAATGCAAATATTACCCCATCGGGATCAGGCTCTCCTGAATATGTTAATCTATAGATGCGACATGTTAAGGTGAAAAATGGACATTCGTCGGCTTCTGAAAACTGTATGGAAAGGGACCCAAGTCGCTCTAATATTAGGCGGGGCAACAGGAACGATAGTCTTGGCAATTCGAACGTGCCGTCCAGACGATGAAAGAACCTTCGTCCAGAGGGCTGCCGAGTTCCGGCCCGTGCTGGATGTGCAGTCAGTGGGGATATTGAGAGTGATCGTGCTTCCTGTTGAAACAGATTTGAACTTTGTAACGATAGACTCATCGTTCGACGAGGTGAGCGGAACAATGAATCTGTACGGAGAATTCGCACTGCGTGTCGACTTGCAAATCATTCTGTGTAACTCAAGCCAGCAAGAAGCTAGAATTGAGTACCTACTGGCTGGATGTGGACGTTCGTATGAGCCTGGATTTCGCACACGGTTGCTTGGCGGAGCGGAGGTGAAGCCAAGTGCTGGCTTCAATAATGAAGAAGGACTATGGTCACCAACCCAAACAACGATTAAGCCAGCAGAAATTCAACACCAGGAAATTACAGTTGACTTGAGGAATGAGTGGTTCGACGGGATGTATACTGTCCATTTGTATCTTATCTATCAGAACGTTCTGGGAGACTGGTTTGATACGTATTCGTGGGTTGACATCACGATTCGCCCTCGGCTTGATCTTCCTGCAGAGGTTCTTGAACCCGATTCGATAACACCACTTCATTTTCCGCTCAAATCACCTGAGATACCAGACACCATTCTACTTGTAAGGAGGATCGAGCAGGTTTGTACCATAAAGGGAACAGATCACAAGGTCTATTCGAAAAAGGAGGCACGGGTATTGGATAAAATACTTGATAGGTGGCGCAAGAGTAAATAAGTCTTGCCTGATTCGAAATTGAATCATTTACGAGCATACTGTCCTTCAGGAATACTCGATCTGTAGTCCTGATTGTCCAAAGACCTGTCGGCAAGGTTCTCGCCAATGACATAAGACAAATCTCCTAGCGGCACTTCTTCTTGTCATTCTGAACGCAGTGAAGAATCTCAGCCCCGTGCTCAGCCCGGACAGAGAGACTCATGCGAACGTATTATGTCTACATCGTTGCCAGCCTTACTCGCAAATTGCATATCGGTTCGACAAGCGACTTGAAACGACGCCTGTACGAACACAAACATAGATTGATCGAAGGCTTCACGGCGAAGTACAACATGAATCGGCTGGTGTATTACGAAGAGACGACCGATGCCCGTGCCGTTGTCGAGCGTGAACGGCAATTGAAGGGCTGGCGGCGCGAGAAGAAGGTCGCCCTCATTCATTCGGTTGATCCGGCATGGAAGGACCTGAGCGCCGAGTGGTTTGAAGACGTGCAAGCCCAGCGGGTGGGCGGAGATTCTTCACTTCGTTCAGAATGACAGCGATAGGGAATGTTCAGTATGACAATCGGGGGAATTGTCGGGATGACAAGAATGAAAACTGTTGGAATGATACATCGAAGCACATCATAGAACAGACGGGAGTGACCGCAAAGGTCGCCCGCCGGTGAGAGATCGAGCACGAGAACGTTCTCCAAAAGGAGGGTGGGATCATGAAAGCGCATCAGATTCTCTTGGCGGTGTTGGCAGTCGGTGTCGTGGCACAGGCGGATCCCCGGTGGTGGGATCCGAGTGGAGTGCCGGTACTTCAGAACGGAGCGCTCGAATGGGAGCGCACGGTCGCGCAGAATAGCGAGGGATACGCGCTGGTGGTCTGGTCGGACCTGCACACCGGCAGCCGCGACGTCTACGCGCAAATGATTAGCCCGCAGGGCGCGCCCGTGTGGGGAACCGAGGGGATGGCTGTCACACAGCATCCCGCCAAACAGAGCAGCCCGGCGGCGGTGGCGGTGGAAGACAGCTGGATCGTGGCGTGGATTGACCACCGCGATGAACCGCAGGGGGGAAACATTTGGGTGCAGAAACTCGACCGGCAGGGAAATCGGTATTGGAGCGACGGCATCTGTGTGGACGCGAGCAGCCACGACGCCGTGCCGGGTTCGCTGCGGTTGATACCCGACTCGAACCGCGGAGCATGGATTGTGTGGATCGCGGCCATAGGTTTCAACCGTGCGCTTCTCGTGCAGCATGTCACCCGGCTCGGAGACGTTCCGTGGTCCAGCCCCATGATCGTGACTCCTTTCGGTTTCTATGACACGGATTACAGCGTAACCTCCGACGGCGCGGGCGGGATGATTCTGGCGTGGTCGCGGCCAATCAACAACTTTCAGCGTGACATTCGGGCCACGAGAATTCAGGCGAACGGTACGCTTCCCTGGGGCGAATACGTCACGGTAGCCGGTATGCCGCCGCTGCTGCAGAGTGAGCCGGAGGTATGCAGCGATGGAAGCGGGGGTGCGTACCTCGCGTGGATCAGCTACATCGGCACCACCGGGGACGTGGATCTGTGGGCGCAGCGCCTGAACGCCAACGGCGAGACGATGTGGTCAACTCCCGGACTGCTGGTGTGCAGTCTTCCCGGCTATCGAGGCTATCTGTCACTGGCGGCCAGCCGCAGCGGAGCCTACACCGACGGCGGTCTGCTGGTGTGGATGGATCAACGGGAAAATGGCCATGATCGCTACTTTGTTCAGAAGCTGAGTCCGGCCGGAACGATCCGCTGGACGGAGAATGGAGTGATGCTTTGCGACAGCGCCAACTCCTATCAAACGATCAGCGTCGCCACCGACGATGCTGGCGGTCTCGTCTGCACTTGGGAAGACTACGGCAATAGTGGCGGGGACTATTGGGAAGCGGATATCGTCGCCACTCGCCTGAACGCTCAAGGCCAGCACGTGTGGCTGATGGAGCATGTACCGGTTATCACCGCTCCGAGGGTTCAATCTCAGCCCGTCATTGTTCCCCAATCGGATGGCTATCTGGTCGTTGCGCGGAGCGAGTACGGCCGGGGCGAGTTCCTTGCCTATCAGAAACTGAGTCGTCAGACCGGCGGACGATTGTTCAGCGTAGACGGCGTGGATATCGTTCGCCGCTACGATCAATTCTACGGTTGGGCGCGGGCGGTGCCGATGTCCGGAGGGCGAACGGCGGTGCTGTGGAATGAGGATCATGCCTATTTTCTGATTCTCGACAGTCTCGGCGCGGTCGAGGGCGAGCCGTTGGGTCAGCCCGTTGCCCCGCGACGTTCTTTGGAATACCGCTCACATGGCATAGGTTCCGTTTGTTCCGACGGGGCCGGCGGATTCTTCGTTGCCTGCACGAAGGGGGATGACGAGTACGGATATTTGTCGTTCCTCACTCACGTTTTGTCCACCGGAGAGCTGGCTTCGGACTCCAGCGGCGAGTGGCTGTGGGGGGATGACGTGAACGAAGGACAATGGAGCGTAGCCATCGCCGCCGACGGACTGGGCGGTTGCTATGCCGCCTTTGCGGGAATCGTGAACGATCAGCAAGGTCTGTTCGTGCGGCGGTATGATTCGAGTTGTCGGCCGCTGTGGGAAGGCGTCGCGCAGGTCAGCACGCATGCACTGTGGTATCAGCAAAACCCGAAGACCATCACCCAACCGGATGGCGGCTGCCTGGTGGCTTTCGGGACCAGCACCCAGGGGCTCGCCATAGCGCGAGTGAGTCCCGACGGAATCCTCTCGTGGACGACAACCGTGTGTGATTCTACGGCCCACGGCTTCAACTTCCGGTATGGATTTGTGCCGGATGGCCAGAATGGAGCCTACTGCGTATGGTTCGATTGTCGTTACGGTTTCGATCCGGTTGTCTTTGCTCAGCATATCACTGCCGCCGGTTCACTGAGTTGGCAGGAGGGCGGCATTCCCATCGCCGATTCGTTGCGTTCTCAAACCTGGCCGTACCCGGACGTGGATCCCGACGGCAATCTGCTGGTGGTTTGGAGAGATGCGGATCCCACCGAGGACCAGATCATGGCGCAAAAGTTTTCGCGGGCCGGAACGCGCCTCTGGGGTAGCATCGGGACGCTGGTCTGTCGCGCACCGTCCGGCCAGTATTATCCCATGGCCGTCTCCGATCAATCGGGCGGCCTATACGTAGTCTGGAGTGATTATCGCCTCGCCCCCGGCCCGGTGCTCGCCGGTAGTCATGTGAATGCCGATGGCGAGATCGGACCGGATCCGTTCTGGGCACCGGAACTCGGCGGAATCCTTTCGGACAGTATACTGGGCATCGTAAATGAGCCGTGGCTGGTAGCCGGTCCATCGGGAACGGCGGTGGTGTTCTGGGTCCACGACCGGCAACAATCCTCTAATCAATTTCTGGATCTCTACGCGCAGCGCATCGGGGCGGTCGGACTGAGCGCAGAAGAACCCGCGTCCACGGTCCCTTCGGGTTTCGCGCTCTTTCCCTGCTACCCGAATCCGTTCAACTCGGCGACGGCCATCGTTTTCGAGTTAGCGACAGCATCCTTTGTGAAGCTGACGGTGTACGATCTGTTGGGTCGCGAAGTGGCTGTGCTGACCGACCGCGTGTTGCCGATGGGACGACATGAATATCTCTTCAATGCGAGCGCTCTGGCATCGGGGATTTATTTCTACCGTCTGCAGGCGGGGAATTTCACACAGACCCGGAAAATGGTTCTGGTTCGATAGAATCAACAAGGGATAAACGGCACATCATGGAATAAACGGGAGTGACCGCAAAGGTCGCCCGCCGGTGAGAGATCGGGCACGAGAACGTTCTCCAAAAGGAGGGTGGGATCATGAAAGCGCATCAGATTCTCTTGGCGGTGTTGGTGATGGGTGTTACGGCGAATGCCGATCTCCGGCTATGGCCGGAGGACGGTCTGCCGGTTCGGCAGGGCCACCATACTGAGTGGGTGGGAGCCGGTGGCCAAGATGGTGCAGGCAACACTCTGATTGCCTGGTCCGATGCCCGAACCGGTGACTTCGACATCTACGTCCAGCTTTTTTCCCCGGCGGGCGTGCAGCTTTTCGATTCGGGGGGACTCCGTCTGGGGGTGTGTCCGGCTGCGCAGGAAGATCCGGCCGTAGCTGCCGTTGACGGAGGATGGATCATTGCTTGGGCTGATTTTCGCGTTTCAAGGATGGGACCCAGTTTCTGGGAACCGTCCAGCGTGTGGGCACTGAAGATTGATCCACAGGGGAATCTCTTCCCCGGCTGGGACATGGCTGGAATAGTGGTGGATTCTTTCCGCCAAGCGTTTCTTCACGAACATTCGATTCATGTCGTTCACGACGGTGCAGGAGGCGCTATCGTTGCGTGGGTAGACTCGCGAAGAGATGGAGCGGATGTCTATGCTCAGCACCTTCTTGCCGACGGGCAACGGGCTTGGCCGAATCCTCTGGCTGTGACCGATACCATCAGCGGTCAGTATGCCCTTACCGCCGCTTCCGATGGCAATGGCGGTATGCTGGTCGCTTGGGAGGATGCACGTAATGCAGTGAACCGAAACATCTACGCGGTGCAAATCACGCCCGACGGTCAGCTTCCGTGGGGAGGTGTGAACGGAACTCTGGTATGCGGTGCGGCAGGTCGCCAGCAATCCCCGCACCTCTGTCCCGACGGTGCAGGAGGCTGTTATCTGGCCTGGCTGGACTATCGCGGGGGTACGACATCGGATCTGTATATACAACGCTTGGACGCGAGCGGTCAAGCACTGTGGACCGCCAACGGCATTGCCTTGAGCAACGCGCCTAATGATCAGAGTGGAGTCCGTCTGGCCGTCAGTCTGAGCGGACGAACTCAGGATGGCTGCATTGCCGTCTGGCAAGACCGCCGGGTCAACAACGAGATCAGTGAGGTCTATGTCCAAAAGATTTCCCCGGAAGGTAACGCGCTTTGGATGGCGGGTGGATTCCGCGTTTGCGGGGATGCTCAACCACCCTGGCATGGAACAACTCGTGAAGGCGCGCGTATCACATCGGACCTCGCCGGCGGGCTGGTGTGTGCGTGGGAAGACATGCGCGAGACGGGGAACTGGGATGACGCTGATCTTTATGCCGCGCGAGTTCTAGCTAACGGGTCCTTTGCCTGGGGCAGTGACTGCGGCATCGAGGTGGCGAGCGCTCAGAACCGACAATGCGAACCAGTACTTTGTGCAGATGATGGAGACGGCGTATTCGTCTTCTATGACGATACGCGCTCCGGTTCGCAAAGCCTCCGTGTCCAGAACCTTGCTCTGGCAACAGGTCAACCGACGCTGGACCTGGAGGGGATAATCATTCTCGAGAGCCTGGATGGGGATGCCGGTAATCCACGGGCCATCAGCATGTCCGGCAGTCGCGTGGGGATCGTCTGGGAAGATTCTCGCTTCGGTCAGAGAGGATTTGGCCTTTTCTATCAGATCTTCGACATGCAGGGCAATCCCCTCTTGCCCGCCAACGGAGCGCAACTTGTACCGGACAATGAGGGCTACGACCATTTCAACCAAATGAATGCTGCGCTGTGTCCGGATGGAAACGGGGGATTCTTCTGTGCATTCGAGGATTTACGGGCAACAGATAAAAGAATCCGTCTGACCCGCGTGGATGCGACCGGCCAGATCGTCGGGGATTCGGCGGCGACCATAGTGTGGGAAGATGACTTCACGACGGATCAGGTATGGTGCCATTGCGCTCCCGACGGAATGGGCGGCTGCTATGTCGCCTGGTCCAACTATGACCTCTACTATTATATTGATGCCTACGTCATGCGTATGGACACCGACTGCCAGCCAGTTTGGGCGGCACCGGTTCGGCTGACCGACACGCCACAAGAGGATGACTTAGTTTTCGGCGCTGTGGCCGGTGATGACGGCTGCTGTATCGTCGTCTGGCGGTGGGGCGGGTTCGATCAATTCGACATCTCGAGCGCGCGAGTGTGTGGAAATGGGACTGTGGCTTGGAACCTCGCCATCTGTGATGCTCCCAACATTCAGGATTGCCCGGTGATTGTTGCGGACGGGGAAGGCGGTGCATACTTCGCCTGGCAGGATAAACGACTTCCCGCTTGGAACTATGACATCTATGCTCAGCATGTCAGCGCCGAAGGCACGGAGCTTTGGCTGCACAATGGATTGCTGGTGATTAGTGATACACTATATCAGTTTAATCCACGGATCGCGCTGGCTCCCGATGGCATTTATTTAGTATGGAAGGATTTCCGATCTGGCTCCCAAACCAATCTGTATGGTCAATACGTGGCGGGAAATGGCACCCGGCTTTGGCCCGAGCAAGGTTTACCCATGAGCCTTGCGGCAATCGGCTTGCCCGATGTTGAAATTGAGACGGATGCAGCCGGGAACCTGTTCGCAGCGTGGGCCAACTACGAGGGAGAATATCTGGTCATCGGCGGGACTTGCCTCGGGCCGGATGGGCTGCCTATCAATGAGTGGTGGGTGCCACAAATGGGCGGCCCTATCTACGATGTACCCAATATCGCACCCCGCTGCCCGGTAGTCGCTCCCGTTGGTAGCTATGCGTTCGCCGTGGTATGGGAGCATGACGCCCGTACGGTCTATCCGCTCTATAACTTGCGGGCACAACTGGTTCAATCCTATCTGAGCACGGAAGGCGAAACGGAAACAGCCGTCCCCACTCGGTTCGCGCTCTCGCAGAACTATCCGAATCCGTTCAATCCGCAGACCCGGATCGAGTTTGCCCTGCCGCGCGCGACTCACGCGAAGCTGGTGGTGTATGACCTGCTCGGCCGCGTCGTAACGGTGCTGGCGGATGAACAACTCAGCGCGGGAGTTCATTCGGTCTCGTTCGATGCGCGGAGTCTTCCTTCCGGCCTGTATTTCTATCGCCTGCAGGCCGGAGACTTCCTGCAAACGAGAAAGATGGTGCTGCTGCGCTAAGCGATGTCTCTCATCATTCAAAAATACGGCGGCAAGGCCCTCGCCACCGCAGACGATATCAGACAAGTCGCGCGGCTGATCCACGAGCGGCGGCGGGACGGCACGCGGCTGGTGATCGTGGTCTCGGCGATGGGCGAAACCACCGATCGCTATCTTGATATGGCCCGCAGCGTGAATCCGCATCCTTCCGGACGTGAGCTCGACGTGCTGCTCTCGGTCGGCGAGCGCATCTCGATTGCCATGCTCGCCCTCGCGTTGAATGCTCTCGAAAGGGACGTGGCCGTGTCGCTGACCGGCGCGCAGGCCGGAATCATCACCGATACTGTTCACACCGCCGCGAAAATCGTCGAGATCCGCCCGCTCCGCGTGTGGGAAATCCTCGAACAAAATCGCATTCCCATCATCGCCGGCTATCAGGGAATCACCACCGACAAAAATATCTCCACCCTCGGTCGCGGCGGCACCGACGCCACCGCCGTCTGTTTGGCGGTGGCGCTGAATGCCGAGCGCGTCGAGTTCATGAAAGACGTTGAAGGCATTCACACCGCCGATCCCAAGCTGATTCCCGCCGCCCGCGTCATTCCCGAAGCGAGCTACGAAGAAGTTCTGCAAATGATGGGCTGCGGTGCGAAGATTCTGCAGGTGGCGGCGGTGGAAATGGCCGCCCAGCACAAAGTGCAACTGGCCATCGGCAACTCGAAGACGGGAATCGCGGGAACGATTCTCACCGAACGTCCGCTCGGCCGTCGCACGTTGACCGCCGTGATCGTCATGCCCGGCGTGCGTTGTCTGCTCTTCGATTCGACGGCTCATCTGGCCGAGGCAGTGGAGCGGCTTCGGATAGCCGGAAGCGCACCGCTGATTGCCAGTCAATCAGGTGGCAAAGGACTTCTGGTCCTGCGGCCGGAAGACAAGTTGACTCTCGAATCCTTCCACGAACCGGAAATCCCCCGCGAACCTCTGTCGCTGGTCACTCTGGTTGGCCCCGGCGTGGGCAGCGCCAGCGAACTGGCCGAGGCCGTGCAGCGGAAGCTGAAATTCTACCACGAACAGGTGGCCGCGCTGCAGATCACCGAGAGCCGTCTGAGCGTGCTTCTGCCCGGCGATGCCGCCCGCCGATTTGCCGAGTCCGTGCACGAACTCTGTGTGACGGAGCCCGCCCTTCGTCCTGTGGGAGAAGCGCGTGCGTAGACGGGCCGGGCCGCCAAGCCGCGGCCACTCTCCTCCGGCGTGGATTCTGGCCGGAATGATTACGGGCATATTGTTTGCCCTCGCAAATCCAGTTGGATCACAATCGCCTCCGTTGACGGATGGCAACACCTTCACTATGTCGCTGCCGGATACCGACCCCCTCACCATTCGCGTTGGACTTCTCGAAGACTACGAGAAGCTGACCTTCTCGTTCGTCGGCCAGTATTGCATCGAAACGCTGGTCGGCGAGACCGTCCGCAATGCTTCGCCGTCCGAGGAAAAATGGCGGGCTCGTGTCGAGGAATCAACGCCCACCCAGTTCCTGTTCAGCGTTCTTGCGAATTCCTTTGCAAAAAACAACGATGCGATGACGCTGGCCGAGCAATTCGAAAAAGACGGCACTCCCGCCGTCGTCCGACAGATCGGTGGAGCCATCGAAGTGGATGGTCGCGTGGTGGGGGACAACACTCTCTATCGAGTGCAGGTCGGCAACTTCCGTTCCGAAGTGGAAGCGGTTAAATTCGCTGAAACCCTCTACGACGACTATGCCCCTCGGATCGTGCGCGAAGTGTTGCGCGTCGCCAGAGGCAACATCGAGCTTTTCGACGCTGAACTCGTCGAATCCTTCACCGTCAAGAACGGTTTCCGGCTCGTGCCGGCTTCCAGTGACGCCGCGGTAACCATCTACGGCGTACGCACCGGCAGCGGATTCGGGTACGAACCCGTCGAAGACCGCACTTATGGCGGGATCATCGAAGTCTTCTTCGATCATTCCGGCCAACTGGCGGCGGTCAACAAGATTCCGATTGATACCTATCTGAAGGGAGTCGTTCCCTCCGAGATGCCGGCCGGATTCCCCGAACAAGCGCTGTGCACGCAGGCCATCATCGCCCGTTCGGTGGTGCTGGCCGAAAAGGCGATCAAGCATCTGAACGACCGCTACGACGTCTGCGCGCACGTGCATTGTCAGGCGTACAGCGGTTTGACGCAGGAGGATCGGCGAACCAACGGCGCGGTCGAGGCCACGCGCGGAATGGTGCTCGTGAACGGCGAACGGCTGGTGGTGGCGCATTACAGCGCGGTGTGCGGCGGTCATACTGAGGATGCCGAAGCGACGTGGGCGATGGCCACCAGCGGCGCTCTGCGCGGACATCCCTGTTCGTGCAAACAAGACATGGACATGCCCGACCTCTCCACCGAAACGGGAGTTCGGCAGTGGGTGAATTCATCGCCCGACGTATGCTGCAATCTGTCGGGACACGATCTGCCGGTGTCTTCCGATTATGCGCGTCGGCGATTCCGCTGGGAGGTTGCGTATTCGAGGAGTGAACTCGAAGAGACCATCAAGGAAAAAACCGGCGTGGACGTGGGCACGCTCTACGACATTCTGCCCGTGAAGCGCGGCGTGTCGGGGCGACTCATCGAGGTGGAAGTTCTCGGGTCGCGCCGCAATTTGCGCGTGCAGCGCGAGCTCCGCATCCGCCGCGCCTTGCACAAGAGCGCGCTGCCCAGTTCCTGTTTCGTGGTGGACGTGGTGAACGATGCCGAAGGCATGCCGGTGGAGATCGTGTTCACCGGCGCGGGTTGGGGACACGGCGTAGGTCTCTGCCAGTGCGGTGCCGCCCGCCAGGCCGCCGAAGGCCGCTCCTACGAAGACATCCTCAAGTTCTATTTCCCCGGCACGAAAGTCGTGAAATTGTATTGAGGTATCACGAATGAATCCGGCTCCTCGAATCCCTCTTGACTACGAGAAGATCAAGGCCTTCTGCGAGAAGTGGAAGATCACCGAGTTCTCGCTGTTCGGTTCGGTGCTCACCGATGATTTCCGTCCCGACAGCGACGTGGACGTGTTGGTGGAGTTCGCGGAGGATGCCCGCTGGGGCTTGTTTGACATGGTACACATGGAGGATGAATTGAAGGAGGTGTTTGGACGCGATGTGGATTTGCTGACTCGCCGCAGTGTTGAGGCCAATGAGAACTACATCGTGCGCAAGAATATTCTGCGTTCCACAAGGAGAGTCTATGCCGCGAGATGAATCCTTTTTGCTCTATATGCTGATTGCGGCTCGCCGAATCGTTGCTTCCACTTCTGATGTCACGCTGGAGGAATTTTCTGCGAACCGCGAAAAGCAGGATTCGGTGATTCTGCAGATCGGCAATATCGGAGAGGCGGCCAAGAAAATTTCCGCTGATTTCGCCGAACTGCATCCCGAAATTCAATGGCGCGACATCAGCGGCATGCGAAACCGTCTGATTCACGGGTATCACAAGATAGACATCCGAGAGGTTTGGAAGGCGGCGCGGACTTCCGTTCCCGAGCTGATTCGACTTATTGAGCCGCTTGTCCCACCCGAGGAAGAAGTGTAGGGATGAACGGCATCGTCCATGAGTTCGTGGGATCGAACCGTCTATTCGGGAGGTAAATTGTCTGACAACTGCGATCATTCTTCCAACAAGTGCAACAACGCGACGGGCGCCATCGGGGCCGTGTACGGCTTTGCGGTGCTCGGCGCGGCGGTGTATTTCATCCAGCAGTCCACCTCCTTCTGGGGAGGAGTGTGGGGCCTCCTCAAGGCCATCGCCTGGCCGGCAATCCTGATGTACAAGCTGCTCGAAATCCTGAAAATGTAAGAACGACTACAAGGAACACGTGGCGCCGCACAGCCGTGCGCGATACTCTGAATCCACGTAGCGCCGCATGGACATGCGCGACTTATGGTGGAAATATTGAGGATTCTTCGATGGACACCTCCCCCCGCATCCCCATAGACCAAGAGAAGATCAAGGCCTTCTGCGAGAAGTGGAAGATCACGGAGTTTTCGCTGTTCGGCTCGGTGCTCTCCGATGATTTCCGGCCCGATAGCGACGTGGACGTACTGGTGACGTTCGAGAAGAATGCACCGTGGAGTCTCTTCGACATTGTGGACATGGAGGCGGAACTCGGAGGGATTCTCGGCAGGAAAATAGATCTGTCGGAACGCTCAGCCGTCGAAAGCAGCCGAAATCGCTATCGCCGGTCTTCGATTCTGGCCACCGCGAGGCGGGTGTATGGATCGTGATCGTGGTGACTGCAAATTGTTATTCTGGACACGCGCCGGAATCACCTGACGATTAAGCGAGGCGTTGCTGTCGGCGCGGCGTCCAGAATCTCGTGAACGAAATATCGCTTCGGGCGAATCTGGAGATTCGCCGCGGCGGGCGGCAAGGACTTCACAGAGGACACCTGTCATGCGAGCAACTGAGTTTGTTCAAATACCGTTTGTATTTGAGAAGCTTGAGATGGTGAGAGCGACACATTCGGGCCGTGTATCCAGCAAGGACATATTGGACTATTACAGTGGTATAGACGAATCCTACAACCGTTCTTCTGTTGAAGCGCGATACAATGATCTTGTACACGTGGATGGTTCCATCTTTGCACTTCCGAAGCACGACAGATTTCTTGCGACTTTTGCAATCCCATTGAAGTTTGCGAAAGTCAATTATTTGCTTGGCAACTATCAAGGGACAATTGCCCTTTGTGGATTCATTGGCGAGATGTGCACTGTTTTTATCTATGATTTTGCACACTGGTGTTCGAAACGTAAGAATGGGCGAAAGTACGATATTCCAATTCAGTCTTTTGAGCGTAAAGGGCAGAAGTCTCGCGTCGAGAAACTGACTTCGTTCGGTTTGATTAATGAAGCCTACGCCAAGTCATTCACAAGGCTTAACGACATTCGCAATGAACATGTTCACGGTTATCGCATCTTTTCTAAAGAATTGCAGCACGATGCCAAGGAGGCCTATGGCCTGGCGGTGCGTATTCTTCTTGTAGCCATAGGACAGCAAATAACGAAGTCACCTGCAGACGAGTGGGGAAAGGGCGCATATGTGTCGGTCGAACATTGTCATCCACTTATTATAGAATTTCTCGAAGCAAAGTGGAAATCGCGCCCAGTTTCTCAGTAATCCATTGGAGTGTTGTCTTGATGTCCCTATTGGGTGTGCAATAACACGAGAGATGAGATATTGCGACTAAGGATACACCATGAAACCTGAAGACTTGAAGTTTGAAATTGCGGAGCTGAAATCCAAGCTCGATGATCTGCGGAGGTCTCTTTGACCTCGCGCGGCGCGAAAAGGAAATAACCAAACTCGACGAGCTGTCGGCGGGCGGAGCCTTCTGGGACGATCAACAACAGGCCCAGAAAGTCCTCAAGCAGCTCTCCGATCACCGCTCGTGGGTCGAGGCCTACCGCAAAGTCGAGAAGGGACTTCAAGACCTCGAAGCGCTCTGCGAACTCGCACTCGAAGACGAGACCAGCTTCACCGAGGAAGAACTCGACAAGGAGCACGCCCGCTGTCTCGAGCTTTTCGATGACCTCGAAATGCGAGCCATGCTGACGGGCCGCGACGACGCGCGAAATGCCATCGTCCACATCCACCCGGGAGCGGGTGGCACCGAATCGGCCGACTGGGCGCTCATGCTCTTCCGAATGTACCTCCGCTGGTTCGAAGAGCGCGGCTGGAAAACCGACGTTCTGGATTTCGAGCCGGCGGACGAAGCGGGCATCCGCGCCGCCACCATTGAAGTCACCGGCGATTACGCCTACGGTTTCTGCAAAGCGGAGACCGGCGTGCATCGCCTCGTGCGCATCTCTCCCTTCGACGCCAACGCGCGGCGGCATACCTCGTTCGTCAGCGTGTTCGTCTATCCTGAAGTGGATGATGTTCCCGAGATCGAGATCAAACCCGACGATCCGAAAATTGACACCTATCGCGCGTCGGGGGCGGGCGGCCAGCACGTCAACCGCACCGACTCAGCCGTCCGCATCACGCACCTACCCACCAATACCGTCGTCACCTGCCAGAGCGAGCGCAGCCAGCACCGCAACCGCGACAGCGCGATGAAAGTCCTCATCGCGCGACTCTACCAGCGCTGGCTCGACGAGCAGAAGGCCAAGAACGAAGCTATCGAAGACAGCAAGAGCGACATCGCCTGGGGTCACCAGATCCGTTCGTATGTTTTCCAGCCTTATCAGATGGTCAAGGATCATCGCACGAACGTCGAGACCTCCAACATTCAACGGGTGATGGACGGCGATCTCGATGAATTCGTGCGCGCGTTTCTGCTGCTCGGCGCGCAGGGCAAGTTCGCCCGCTCGCGCGGTCTGGCGAAGAAGGAAGAATAGCACAAACAAGAGGAGATTTTCGCGCTCTGAAGATAGATTCGATACCGAAGGCAACGGGGGGGGCAAACCAACATCAGGAGTGAATCATGAAGACACATTGCACTGCTCGCTTGGTACTGGTCATACTCACCCTGATTTCCGTGCATCAGGCGAAAGCGCAGTACTACAACAATCCGGAAAGCGCGGCCTTCGATGAGCTGCGCAACTGCTGGTACGTCTCCAACTATGGAGACGGCAAGATCATCCGCGTGGACACCTCCGGCGCTCAGACGGTGTTCAGCGATACCTTAGGCCGCGTGGCGGGATTGCTCATCGTGGACGACGTTCTCTACGCCGCGTCCAACGACACGCCGTTCATCGGCACCATGGGATTCGATCTCGACACTCGTCAACTGGTTCGCAACATCCAAATCCCGGTGGACGGGATGGTTAACGACATCACCACCGACGGCTATGGTTTTCTGTACGTCACCGACTTCTATGACAACAAAATCTACCGGGTGAATCTGGCCACCGATGAGGTGTGGATTTTCGTCAGCAGCGGCTTGCCGATGCCCAACGGAATTGTCTACGATCCCGCGCTCGACCGCTTGTTCGTGAGTTGTCAGAATGCATCGGGTCGTCCCATCAAGATCGTTGACTTGGCCGATTCCTCGGTCAGTATCGGAGTGTACACCAACCTCGGCGGCGTAGACGGTCTCGCCTTGGACAACGAAAATCGTCTGTATTTCTCGGCCTGGCAAACGGACGCCATCTATCGCTACGGTCTGGGATTGAGCGGATCGGCGGAGCTGGTTTCGTCGGGCCATCTCGATCCGGCCGACATCGCGATCAATCTGCGCGACAATGTTCTGGCCGTTCCGAACTACACGCGCAACACGGTGGACTTCGTGTCGCTCGCGCCGGATGCCGTGGATGAAACGCCGATTCCCACTCTGACGGGTCTTTCGCAATGCTATCCCAATCCGTTTAACTCGCGAGCGGTGATTGAATACTCGCTGAACACCCCGGGTGAAGTGCGGATAGACGTTTTTGATGCTCTGGGCCGATTGCACGAAACTCTGATTCGGGAAACACAAACACCAGGAAGACATCGCTTAATTTGGAGCGCCGCGAGTCATCCTTCGGGTACGTATTTCTACCGGATCATGACCGGAGATCGAGTGGAGACACGTAAAATAGTTCTTTTGAAATAACGCTCTTCGCGGGGGGGATCAAATAACGATGTGTCCAAGTTCAAGGCGAAGCTTGAATTTGGAGCTTGACACCAACCACAACACCGGGAAAGAACATGCAGAGAATCACCATTCTGATCCTCGTCGCACTCCTGTGCGTCGGCGCGGCGGCGGCCAAGGACCGGCCGCTCCTAAAATCCGGAGAACCGTACTATGAGTACGTGGCCGGAGAGGTTCTGGTCAAGTTTGAAGACGGTCTTAAAGGAGCGGAGATCACCGTTGCCGTAAGTCGCATCGGAGCGAATATCGCCGCTCGCAGCGATCTGCTCGGCTACTATCGTGTCGAACTGCCCGTGGCGATGACCGCGGCGGAGGCGATCACCTATTTTCGCTCGCTGCCATCCGTCGAGTGGGCGAACTTCAATTACATCGCACATGCCTGCTGGACCCCCAACGATACCTACTACTCGTATCAGTGGCACTACACCCGAATCAATATGCCGCAGGCCTGGGACATCACGCGGGGTACGGCCAGCGTGGTGGTGGCGGTGTGCGATCAAGGATTCTATTTCAATCACGAAGACTGGACCGGCGTGCAAACCACGAACCCGCGCGATTTCATTGACAACGACAACAATCCCGCCGTCACGCACTATGACTCACACGGTCAGCACGTCGCCGGAACCATTTTCGCCACGACCAACAACAATTTGGGCGTGGCCGGGATCGCTCACCTATGCACGCTCATGCCCGTGCGAGTCTTGAATGACAGCGGTAGCGGCTCGATTGACCAGATCTCGAACGGCATTCAGTGGGCCGCCACGAATGGCGCCGAAGTGCTCAACCTCTCGCTCGGATTTGGTGTCACCGGACCCCCGGTGGATCCCGGTCCGCCGCTTTCCACCGCCATCAATAATGCGGCAGCAGCGGGGATCGTCATTTGCGCCGCCACCGGCAACGACGGTATGCCGTATGTCGCCTATCCGGCCGCCTATCCGGCCTGTATCGCCGTGGGTTCAACTGCCCTCGATGATGCAATCGCTCCCTATTCGAATCAAGGTACGGCGATTGACGTGACCGCTCCCGGAGGCAACACCGATCAGGATCTGAATCAGGACGGCTACATTGACGGTGTGCTGTCCACGTTGCGCGCGGCCAGTGGCGACTACTACGGATTCTGGCAGGGAACTTCGATGGCCACGCCGCACGTTGCGGGCGTAGCGGCTCTTCTTCTCAGCAATGGGCTGCCGGCCGCGCAAGTCCGTGACGCACTGCAGCAAACGGCGGTGGATCTGGGTCCCGGTGGCTGGGATGTCACCTTCGGTCACGGCCGGATCAATGCCTATGCCGCATTGCAGTGGCAGGGCGGAAGCGGGAGCGAAGTGGTATTGCTTGAAGAGGGATTCGAGGGCACCTTCCCGCCGGCAAGCTGGACGATTATGGCCTATGGAACTCCGAATCCCGATAACTGGCAGGCCCTGGCGGGAAATCAGGATGCCGATGGTGGAACGACACCCCACGGCGGTTCTAACGCGGCCTTCCACGATGACGACGACACCGGCGGAATGCAGCGCGACTGGCTGATCACGGAGGGAATGCTTATTCCCGCCAACGCCACCGCGATCACCCTGCGTTTCTTTGAGCGCAACTACTATATGGAAGGGTACTACGAGTATCATGGCGTATGGATGTCAACCGATGGATCGCAATTTAGCGAGATTGCCGAGATGGACGCCGATCATGAAGACTGGACGGAGATCACGATCAATATCACCGATTTCACCGGTCAGGCGGTGTGGTTTCTCTTCTACTATCAAGGCGATTACGCGACCGAGTGGTTCATTGACGACGTTCGTGTGACCGCCACGGTGCCCGCCGGCGTGGAAGAGGAGACTCCCACTGTACCGCGTTCAACTGCGCTCGGCGAACCCTACCCGAATCCGTTCAACAGCGTGGCCACGATTCCGTTTGAGATCGCCGCGCCCGGCGCGGTGGAACTTTCCGTCTATAACATGCTCGGCCAGCGAGTCTCAACGCTCATTTCAGCTCCGCTTACTTCCGGCGCGCATCGCGTTCTCTGGGATGCGAAAGACGTGAGCAGCGGCGTGTATTTCGTCAAGCTGCAGAGCGGTGAATTTGTCCAGAGCAGAAAGTTGTTGCTGTTGAAATAGTTGATGTAAGTGTGGGCACGGTCTGCCGTGCCCGCACTGCAGGCGGCGGCGAATCTCCCGATTCGCCCCGACACGTGAATCGTTATTGCACTTGGGCGGAAGGATGATCGAGTTTTCATCCTTCATCCTTCCGCCTTTGTCCTTTCTTCACCGTCATCGCCCGTAAATCCTATCCCATCACGCTGGCCGAAGTGACCACGGCCGATTCGCACGAGCCTCACCGCCCGACGTTTGCGCGTGTGGATTCCAGCGCGCTCGCGGGAAATTTCCGTACTTTCCGTGAACACGCGAAGGACGCGCGTATCATGGCGGTGGTCAAGGCCGATGCCTACGGGCACGGACTTCTGAAATGCGCCCAGATGTTCGGCGATCTCGGCGCGGATTATCTTGGCGTGGGTTTCGTGGAGGAGGGCATCGCCCTCCGACGCGCGGGGATCACCCAGCCGGTTCTGGTTCTGGGCGGCATCGCCGGCTCGCAGATTGACCTCTTCATCGAGAACAATCTCGAAATCACCGCCAGTTCCGTTTTCAAGATCGAAGCGACCGACTCCGAAGCGAAGGGTCTCGGCAAACGCGCCCGCGTCCATCTGAAGATTGACACGGGCATGAATCGCATCGGCCAGAACTGGCGGACGTCGGAACGGCTTTTCGAGGCTGCCCGTCGCTGTGAGCATGTGGAAGTCGTCGGCATCTATTCCCATCTCGCCACCGCCGAAGAAGAGAACACGGGCTTCGCCGAAGAGCAGATCGCGCGTTTCCGCGAAGTGCTCATGCAGGCCGAAGCCGCGGGTCTCCATCCCGAGCACAAGCATCTCTGCAATTCCGCCGGAGCCATTCGTTTCCCGCACGCGCATTTCACGATGATCCGCCCCGGTCTCGGCCTCTATGGCCAGCACGCCTCGCCCGAGTTGCAGAAAAAATTCCCGCTTCGCAGCGCCATGTCGCTGGTCAGCGAAATCGTGTACATGAAACGCATTCGCAAGGGCGAGAGCGTGAGCTATGGCCGCGTGTGGACGGCTCCCGAGGACGTGTGGATCGCCACCGTTCCGGTCGGCTACGGCGATGGTTATCCGCGTCTGCTCTCGGGCCGCGCGCACGTTTTGATCGGCGGCAAGCGCTATCCTATCGTCGGCACGGTCTGCATGGATCAATTCATGGTCTGTCTCGGTCAGGATCGCTACCGCGTGGGCGAGCCGGTCGCTCTGTGGGGCCGTCAAGGCGATCAGGAAATCTCCCTCTGGGATATCTGCCGTCCCTCCGGCTTTATCCCTTACGAGCTGCCGATCTTTCTGACCGGCCGCGTGCCCAGAGTCTTTGTATGACTCATGTGGCCTTGAATCTCCCCCCGTTTACGGGGGGACAAAGGACCTATCTCGAAATAATACGATTCCAGATAAGGGATGCGGCGGCGAAACACAGCAGGGCGAAGTGTGCACGTAACGTTTTCTCGAAGCGCACGAGCAGTTTGCGATAGCGATTGAACCAGCTATGGCAGGCTTCAA
>JAHJDG010000211.1 GCA_018812265.1 bacterium
CTCCGCGCCACCTCGCGAATGTTCCGCAGCTTCCAGAATATTTCTCTGGTTTGGGGAGGAGTTTCGGATTCGGTGAAGGCCATTGATATCCCGGGCAGTTTATTCGACGTCCGCGTTCAATATCAGCTCATCCTCGATGATTTGACTCCCGTTATCGGCTTTGCCCGATTCACCCTCTACAAAGAAGAAGACGATCGGTTCCGCATCGTCCTCTGGCAGGACGACGTCTGAGTATCGTCATAAGGATCTCTGAAAAATGCCTACCTACGAATATCGCTGCCATAGCGGCCATCGCTTCGAAGAGTTCCAGAGCATGCTCGCCGAACCGATTCAAGTCTGCCCGGTCTGCGGAGACCGGGCCGAGCGTCTGATCTCCGGCGGCACCGGACTCATCTTCAAAGGATCGGGATTCTACATTACCGACTACGTCAAGAAGGGCGATGGAAAGGGCGATAAACCGGCGGTTCCGGAGACGAAACCAACCGCCACCGAGACGCCGTCCGTGTCTTCATCGGCTCCGAAATCCGAATCCTCCCCATCCGCAACCCCCAAGAAAAGTGAGTAGCCGTGTCGCTGTTTGACCGCTACGGCCGCCTGCGAAAAGAGATTCGCGAAGGCCGCATACTGACCGGCCCCAAGGAGATTCTTCCCCACCTGAGCGGCCGGCTGAGCAAGGCCGATCTTCCCGAGTTGCTCGTGGAACCGCTCCACATTGACGAGGTGCGGGCGGCTCTCGAGTTCGCCGCCGAGAGGAAGATGAAGGTGGCGGTAACGTCCGGACTCAAACCGGCCGAAGTGCGGAATCTCGAATCCTGTATGCTGATCTTGACGAACGGTTTGGCCGCCTCGCCCGTTTTCTCGGACCGGCACCGTACCGTGCGGGCCGACGCGGGACTGCCGATGGAATCGCTGAGTGTGGATCTCACTCAGACAAATCATCGCTGGGCGCCGCTGTTGCCGGTTCCAGCCAAAACCAGTCTGGGAGAGATGTTCGCGCTCGGTTGGGAAGGCTTGCGCAACTGGCAAGACGGCGGCGCGCTCACCCACGTCGGCGCGGTCGAGTGGATGGCTTATGACGGCAACACGTACCGCACCGGCCCGGCCGGCAGCTCGGAAAATGAACCTGATGTGAGCGGATTCCTGTTCGGTTCCCGCGGTCGCATGGGGATTATTACCGCTCTCGAACTGGCGCTTCAGCCCAAACCGCCGCAGCGGACGGCGCTGCTGCTTCAACTTCCCGATGCGCTCACGGCCGTCACGATCCTGTCCGAGTTGCGCGCCTTCGATCCGCTCCCCGAGACCGTCGTCTATTGGGGCGAAGTGGCTACGCAGCTTCTGCGCGAAGGAACCGACAACCGCGTCTCATCCAAGGCGGCCGCGCTGCTGACGGTGGAGTGGGCGGAGGAGCTGCCAACCTTGCCGGATGCATGGACTGATTTCGGCAGGTTGTTGGGCGACGATTCTGCGATTCAATCGTTGTGGGAGGACCTGTTCCGGTTCCCGCGCATCACCGCGCGGCTCTATCCACAGCGAACCGGTATTCGTCTGAAGATGCTCGCGCTTGGTCTGGCCGACCTCGAGGAGGCGGCGCGTGATCTGGGACACGAGTTCAATCTGCCCGTCGCTCTGTGGGGAACCGTCGAAGCGGGTCATCTTCAGGTGTGGGTCTTGCAGCCCGACGGCGAATCGCGTACCATCCAACATGCCGAGACACTTCTGGGCAAGCTGTACGAGATCGCGGTCGGATTGGAAGGCACGTGCGCTCCGGGAACGGTGTTGCCGTTCGACTCGCGTCTCATCGAGCCACCCACCGACGATTCGCCACTCATCGCGATCCGTCAGCGGATCATCGAAAAGTGCGATCCACATGGATTGTACGTTCCATTGACCGGCCCAGCCTGAAATGAAAAAGCCCGCCCCCTTATGCGGGAGCGGGCTTCGGACGATCTTTGAAAGGGCGGACTACCCGACCGCCTTCTTCAGTTCTTCGAACGTCACCGACTTGGGCCGCTCGATCGGCTCACCCCACGCGCGGCTGATGACCAGCTGCGAAGCGACGCCCAACGTACGCGAAACGCCGAACATCACCGTGTAGTATTTCGCCTGCGTCACGCCGAAGGCGTGCAGCAGAGTGCCGGAAATCGCGTCCACGTTCGGCCACGGATCCTTGATCTTCTGAATCGTCTGCAGGATCTTCGGCACCACGTCGTAAACCTGGCAGGCCAGCTTGAACACCGGATGGTTCGGGCACTCCTTTTCGCCGAAGGCGCGGAACGCCACGAACCGCGGATCGGTAATCCGCAGCACGGCATGGCCGTAGCCGGGAATCACGCGGCCCGAATCCAGAGTCTCACGCGCAAACTTGTCGAGCTGCTCGTTGGTCGGATTGCCCTTGAACTGCTCCACGACCATCTCGAGCCACGCCAGACACTCCTGATTGGCCAGACCATGCAGCGGGCCGGCCAGACCGTTCAGCCCCGCGCTCACCGAATAGTATACGTCCGACAGAGCCGAGCCGACGTTGTGGCAGGCATGAGCCGAGACGTTGCCGCTCTCGTGATCGCTGTGCAGAACCATGTAGAGTTGCATCAGCCGCGCGAAACCGCCCGACGGGTCTTTAACACCCATCATGTACGCATAGTTGGCGCCCCAATCCAGATCGGGCTTGGGATCAATGCGTGGGCCGAGATCATACTTCCAGCGATACACCGCCGCGCCCAGCGTGTGGATCTTGGCGATCAGATCCAGCGACTCTTCCAGACACGCCTCCCAATACTCGTCCTTCTTCATTCCTTCGTCGTAGCGCTTGCGGAACACCGACTCGCGCTCGAGAGCCAGGATCAGCGTGTTGAACACGGCCATCGGATGGGCATCCTTGGGGAAGGCGTCCAGAATCTTCCAAACGTAGCCCGGCACGGTCTGCCGCTTGGCCAAATCCGCCTGAAGATCCTTGGTTTCCGCGGCGCTGGGCAGTTCACCCGTCAAGAGCAGCCACAGCACTTCCTCCGGCAGCTTGCCCGTGAGTTCCATCAGAGGAATGTTGCGAATGATGAGTCCCTTGTCCGGCGGCACAGTGGAGGTGTCGCACAGCAGTCCCTTGACTCCGCGCATTCCTCCCAGCACGGCGCCCACGGTCACGTCCGAGATCTTCTTGTCCCCGTGGGTCTTACCGAAGTCCTTGATTGTGTTGCGGTATTCCGGTACCTTCTTCCGGAGTTTTTCGAGCAGAAGCGACATAGCTGTCATCCTTCCTGATTTGAGGGGTGAGTGAGTTTATTTACGAATGAAACGTTCGGAAAGATTGAGAGAAGGAGCGTCGGCTGGTCCTATGTGATAAATATCGCGCTTTCACACGTAATTGTCAACAATTCCTGAAATCGCTTCGCCGATTTTGCCTATATACGTAAACTCCGGAAACAGCTTAACATAAACTGCCAGAACCAGATGTCCCTTACCATTATTCTATCTCTGGCGAGTGCTGCACTGGTGGCTCTAATCGCCTATTTCGCGCTTCATCGAGCGATACGAAAGGGTGGAGAGGCATCGGAACTGGAAACGCGGCTCATGGCCCGGTTGGATTCCGTTCTCGAGGCGATGGGAAGGTGGCGCGACGAGTCACGAAGTACGGTGCAGGAAAAGATGACCGAACTGTATGGAAAGATCGAGGAACACAGCCGCGCCGCTCGCGCCGAAACCCATTCCACGCTCGATCAATTCCGCACCACATTGGAGGGCAATCGGCAGGCGGTGGCCGGAGAGCTGGCCCGCAACCGCGACGAGAGCCGCCAGTCGCTGGAATCCGTGACTCGTTCGCTGACCGAGCGCTTTGAGAAGCTTCAGGCCTCGAACGAGCAGAAACTCTCCGAAATTCGCGGCGAGGTCGAGCGCAAGCTGTCCGAGACTCTCGAACGCAGCGGTCAGGCGTTCAAGGACGTGACGGATCGTTTGTCACAACTCCATGAGACGAATCAGCGGATTATGCAGTTCTCGCAGGACCTGCATGAGCTGCAAAATATCCTCAAGGCTCCCCGCTTGCGCGGCGAGATGGGCGAAGTGGAGATGGAGCGGATGCTTCGCGACTGCCTCGCTCCCGATCAGTTCGAGATTCAGTTTGATATCGAAGGCAGCCGCGTGGACGCCATCATTCGCAATCCGCAGGGCTTGCTGCCGATTGACAGCAAGTTCCCGCTCGAAGCCTGGCGACGCGTGCACGATCCCGAGACTCCCGAGGCTGAACGAAATGCGGCTCGAAAAGACTTCATGAAAGCGGCCAAAGGACACATGGATACCATCGCCGCCAAGTACATCCGCCCGCCCGCCACTCTCGACTTTGCGGTGATGTACGTCCCCGCCGAAGGTGTGTACTACGAGATCATCGAGACCCCCGATCTGGCCGAATACGCCCGTCAGCGCAGGATTTTTCCGGCTTCGCCGATCACCTTCTGGGCCTTGTTGCAGGTGACGGTGATCGGTTTCCGCGGACTGCGCATCTCCGAGAATGCCCGCCGCATTGCCGGACTACTCAGCGCTCTCCATGATGACTTCGAGAAAGTGCGCGACGCCTTTACCAAAGCCGGCAAACAACTTGGCTATGCCAAGACCAACATGGACGAAGCGGCCGGACATCTCGACCGCTTCGAGGTAAAGTTGGGCAACGTCCAGTCCTCGCCACTCGGAGAGGGCGAGCGCCGCGAAATCGAGCCACCTGAAGGGGAAGACGCGTGACTCGCATTCCCGCCGTCCTGATTGCCGAGCAGATCGAACTCTTCCCCGTCGAGATCTTGCGGCCCGAACCGGTTCCCACGCCCGAGACCAGCCGCGCCCGTCATCAGCCCGCGGGGGATGTGTACGATCTTGGCAATTTTTTCGAGGTCATCAACCGCACGGTGTTCAAGGGCGCGCTCGAACCGTGTGTGCTGCGTTGGTCGCGCAATCGTTGGTCGCAAACGCTGGCGATCTGCGATGTCAAAAAGCGCGTGATTACCGTCAACCGCGCGCTCGACGATGCGCGCATTCCCGAGATGGTGATCGCCTCCATCGTCCATCACGAGATGCTGCATCTCTATTTCGGAGTGAGCGAAGGCCCGCACGGTCGGCAGCGTTATCATACTCCGCAGTTCCGCGTGGCCGAGCGTCGCTTCCCCGGTTTCGCCGAGTCCGAGAAATGGCTGGCCGACCACTGGCCCCTCCGCGGCCGCCCCGCCAAACGCCGCCGCCCCGAAGAACGCAGCTTCCTCAGCTATCTCGCCCTGATGTATTCGTAAGGAATCACTTCTCCCTAATCGGAGTGCTTTCGTGAGATACACTTCCCTCACGATGTGGATCGCCGTAACGGTCGTAATCCATTCGGCTCGCGGGCAATGGTCGGAACCCGTGCCATTAGCTGGTCCAATTACCGGTGATCCCAGCCTTATGAAATGGCCCTCGATCAACGCCACTGATGACACTCTCTACTATGCCAAGACCAGTGGAGGGGGCAACGAGGATATCTGCTATTCCTACCGACTGACTGACAGCACATGGTCAGCCCCAATTTGTCTGCCTCAAGGCACAATAAATAGCTCCTTGGCTGAAGTATCACCCTGCATTGGCCCCGGCGACAGCCTGCTTTACTTTGTGGCCTGGGGCAGGCCTGGAGGCTACGGCAGCTGGGACATCTGGTTCAGCCGTCGCCTCCCTGACGGCAGATGGGGTCCGCCGGAAAACGCCGGGCCGAACGTCAACACTGCGGCTATGGAATGGGGAGTATTTCTCAGCCGCGATGGGCGCTCCTTGTATTTTTCCTCAGATCACTATCCCTCAGATTTTCTCGATATCTATAAATCCGTCTGGCAGGATAGCGGTGGCTGGGGGCCGGCGGTGCGATTGCCGGGGCAGGTCAATTGGTTCACTGATGATCAGAATGTGACTTTGCCTGCGGATGAGAGCTTTTTAATTCTGACTTCCTTGCGCTATTCGCCGTCAGATATGGACTTCTATTACTCCAGTATTGATAACGGCAATTGGTCGGAAGCCATGCGGATACCGGAATTGAGCACCAACGGGCGAGAAGCAGGCGCGTCACTCACTCCTGATGGTCTTACCGTGTATCTTGCATCAGCCCGCGTTGACAGCTTGCCATACAGCCCGCACTTATATGTCTCGTATCGCCAAAACCCGGTAGCACCCCAACGACCAACCCGCCCGCGAATGGGACAAATCCGGATTTATCCCAACCCGGTTAACGGTAGCATCATCACATTTGATTTTAATGGACAACCAAGAGACCCCTTCTGGTCGCACCCGTTTTTCGTGTACGTGTACGATGTGTTGGGACGCCGTACAAACCTGGGAGTGAAAACGTTCCACGCCACCAATACATCATTTCAGATTTCCTTTTCTGCCCTTCCCACTGGAAAATACTGGCTCTGGCTCGACAATGGCTATGAACCGCTTTCAGCACCGTTTGTCATTCTAAAGTAGCTAAGGAGGTTGAAATGGCAAGGCGACTGACCTATCTGTGCTTGGGCACCCTTTCTATTCGGAAGTGTGTTCTCGCTATGCACGTTTGCGGCCGTTGATTGGAATATCACCCACTGCCCGCTGGTCACTTCCGGAGTTGCCCTCGGGAACCTATCTCTTGGTGGGGTCGAGCAGCCACCAGCGGCAGGCGGTCACACTTTGCACCTGATTCGTTGATGTGAAATGGGCTGCCACACAGGGCCGCCCCTACCCTTGCCGAGCGGGGTCGTTGACCCCGCCGGAATACGAGTTTATCACGGGATCGTGTAATATTCCCCCGTCTTGCGCTCAACGTCCCATGCGTCACTCGCCTCCCCGTTCACCGTCACGCGCCCCCTGAAGGTGATTGCCCGGTCGAGGGAAAGCGAGGCCGAGCAATACTTGGTGAGTGAGAGTTCCAGCGCGCGGCGAAGCGTTTCTCCGAGCGTCGGATCGCCCTCGGCTTGAAGATGAAACTCCACCGACCGCACAACTTTGGGAGCGGTCTCGGCGCGCGTGACTTCCACGAACATTTCCAATCGCGCGGCTTCCTTTCGGCTCTTTTTCACGATGTCGGCCACGTCTACCAAGGCACATCCGGAGAACCCGATCACGAAGAGCTGAAAGGGATCATTGGCCGCCCCCGTGCCTCCGCTGGCCGTCCCCGTATCTATTGGAACCCAATGATTTGAATCGGATTTCGCGACAAACGTGTGACCCTCGACGTGTCTCAGATAGGCTTTCAAGGGAACCTTACCTCCATCTTATGTGTTACATCTTGAGCAAGTTCGGAGTAAAACTTTGACCCGATTTCTTATCGTTCTCGCCATCCTCCTCGCGACCCTGACCCTCCCGCTGCACGCGCAGCCGATGGAAATGCCGCCCGTGCCCGTGCAGGCACTCTGGAAAACCACCGGCATTCCCGTCGGCGGCAGCGCGGAGCTCGGCGTGATTTTCGACGTCCCCAAAGGCCACCATATTACCGATAAGGAATACGGCCTGTTCTTCGTCGAAATCGCCGACACCTTTGGAATTGATTTCGATGTTCCGCAGTTTCCGGCCGGTGCGCCGTATCAGGGAGAACGAGCCTATCGCGGTCGCACCATCGTGATGATCCCCGCCACCGCCACCGATTCCGCTCAGCCGGGACTCTACACGTGGCCTGTGAAGATCGGATTCCAGATCTGTCAGGAGTTCGGCGATGAAGTCTGCTATCTGCCGCACGAAGAAACTGTGCTCGTGACCGCCAACATCGTTCCTGCCGGAACGTCCGTCGAGCCGGCCAATCTGGCCGCGTTTGAAGTTCCCGCCGAAGTCACCGAGAAACTCTCGCTCGAACAGCGGCTGATCGCCGCCCTCGAACGCGGCTCGTGGCTGGCGTTTCTGCTTGTTTTCGTGGGCGGAATTCTCACCAGCTTCACACCCTGCGTCTATCCGGTGATTCCCATCACCATCGGCTACATCGGCGGAGCCAGCAAGGGCAAACCGCTGCGCGGCCTCGGACTTTCGGCGATCTTCGCGCTCGGCATCGCAATTGTCTACAGCTCGCTCGGACTCTTCGCCGCCGCCACCGGTAGCCTCTTCGGAGCCGTATCGGGTTCGCCCATTCTGAACATCGTTGTAGCCGTTGTGTTCGCCGTAATGGGTTTCAGTATGCTGGGCGCGTTCGATATTGCCCTGCCCTCGGCTCTGCAAACCAGTCTTTCCGGCGGCACTTCGCGGCGCGGTTTCTTCGGCCCGCTGCTGCTCGGGATGGCGTCGGGTCTGGTGATGGCTCCCTGCGTGGGGCCGGTAATCGTCGCGCTGCTCGCGTGGGTCGCCAAGTCCGGCAATCTGTTCTATGGCTGGGCGCTGCTGTTCACGTTTTCCTTCGGTCTGGCGCTGCTCTTTCTCGTCATCGGTACGTTCGCCGGTGCGATTCAAGCTCTGCCGCGCGCGGGCGCGTGGATGGAAGCGGTCAAGAAAAGCTTCGGCTGGATTCTGCTGGCCGGCGCGCTGTACATGCTCCGCCTGACGATTCCCGCGCCCTACTACACCATTGCGTGGGGAGTTCTGCTCATCGTGTTCTCGGTATTCGCCCATGCATTTGATTCCCTTCCCGAAGGCGCGGGAGCCGGCCGCCGTCTCTGGAAAGCCGTAGCGCTCATCGCGTTTCTCGGCGGCGCCATCGCGCTCTTCCGCGTGTTTGTCCCAACCGGTGGGACGGGGGAAGCTCCCCGCGCCGAGATGGAATGGATCGTCAACGATGAAGATCTCGCGCTGGCTACGGCAGTGGACGAGAACAAACCGATGATCGTGGACTTCTATGCCGACTGGTGCGTGGTCTGCGTGGAACTCGACGAAAAAACGTGGATCGTGCCCGAGGTCGTCAGCCGTCTCGACCGGTTCGTGCGGTTGAAGCTCGACTTCACCAGGGAAACGCCGTGGGCCCGCGAAATGAAACAAAAATACGAAATCACCGGAATGCCCACGGTGATTCTGTTCGGAAGATCAGGCGAGGAGGTCGCGCGCTTCACGGGCTTCAAGTCGGCTCCCGACTTCGTACGCCTCCTCAATCAAATCAACCTGTGAGTGAGAATGATTCGGAAAGGAGCGATGCGGCGTGTCTGAAGTGGTGGAAGTTACCGATGCCAACTTTGAACAAGTCATTCTGCGAGCCGACAAACTGGCCGTGCTTGATTTCGGCGCGGAATGGTGTCACCCGTGTAAAAAGGTTCATGCCATGTTGAAGGAGCTGGCGCCGACGTGGAGCGACCGCGTGGTCATCGGCGAGATAGACATCGCCACCAGTCCCGAAACCCCGCGCCGCTACGGAGTGTTGAACATCCCGCAGGTGCTCTTCTTCAAGAACGGCCAGCACGTGGACACCGTGACCGGTGTGCTGCCCAAGGCCAAGTTCGAAGAAAAGATGAAGAGCCACCTGAGCTGAACTCAGGCCGCGCTACCTCGATTTCTTGATCGGCCTCTTGGCGGGCTTCTTCGACGATTTCGCCGTCTCGGTTTTCTTGGCCGGGGCGGTTTTCTTTTTCGCCGTTGGCTTGGCCGCTTCGCTCTTTTTCGCGGCAGGTTTCTCCGCCGTCTTCTTCGGTTTCTCCATAGCCTTTGGTTTCGCAGCCACCTTGACCGGTTCTTTCGCCTTCACCGCTTCTTTTGTCTTCACCGGCTCTTTCACTTTGATCGGCTCTGGTACTCGAACCGGCTCCGGCTTCTGAACCGGCAGTGGTGGTGGTGGCGGAGTGTAGCTCGGATCCACCTCGGCCAATTGCTTTCTCAGTTGATCGAGTTTGTCCTCCAGCCGCTTGCGATCCCGCTCGCTCGACTTGGCAATCTGGCTGGCGTGTCCCACGCTGAGAAACGCGCTGATACTCGAACCGTGCATCTTCGCCGCCAGTTCCTTTTCCACCTGCATAATTTTGAACTTCAGCGAGCGAATCTTGTGTTCTCGGACTGCATCGTCCATATCCAGTCTCTCCTCCGGAAAGATTATGTTCCTGACAGAATATCGTCGGTCATCCGCACCCCACCCTCATCGCAGAAGAACTTGAAGAGCGGCGCGGCAACGGGCGCTGCGTCTGCAATACGGATCGCCCGCTGCAGTCGCATAAGTCCCGCCTGCGAGCTGTCATTGCCCGACCAATGGGCCGTGGCCACCAGCTCACCTTCCTTCACCTCGTCCCCCACCTGCTTCTCGAACCACACTCCGGCCGAGTGATCCACCCGGTCGGTGGCTTTCCGTCGTCCCGCCCCGAGGTCCACCAGCGCGTACCCCACTTCGCGCGCTGCGATGCTCTGCACGAATCCGTTGCGGCCCGCTCGAATTTCGTGACGGTGTGCAGGCTTCCAGTGTTGCTCAAAGTGTTCGACGGTATGTGCGTTCGATCCCTGCGCCGCGGCAATTTCGGAAAGCTTCACCAAACCCGCCCCGCTGGATAGTGTCGCATCAAACAGCTTGACGGCTTCTCCGAATGTATTTGCTTTTTCGCCGAGCAACAGCATCGCCGCTCCCAGCCAGCGGCAGACCGAGAGCAGTCGCGCCTCACCTTTTCCCGTGCGGAGAATCTGGATGCATTCTAAAACTTCCGGCGCGTTGCCCGCCGCTCGTCCCAGTGGCTGATCCATGTCCGTGCCGAATACGACGGTCTTGATCCCCTCCGCCGCCGACCAGCGCACGATCATCTCCGCAAGCTGCCGCGCCTCCTCTTCGCTGCGCAGGAATCCGCCCGATCCCACCTTCACGTCCATCACCAGCGCATCGGCTCCCTCGGCGATTTTCTTGGAGAGAATGCTGGCCGCGATCAACGGCGGAATGGAGACCGTAGCCGTCACGTCGCGCAACGCGTAGAGCTTGCGGTCGGCGGGAACGATCGCCTCGGTTTGGGCTCCGAACGCGCAGCCGGTCTCGCGCAGCACGTTCTCGAACTCGTCTTCTTCGAGGTTCACGTGAAAGCCGGGAATGCTCTCGAGCTTATCGAGCGTGCCGCCGGTGTGTCCCAGCGCGCGCCCCGAAATCATCGGCACCGGCACTCCCGCCGCCGCCACCACTGGCGCGACGATCAGCGATGTCTTGTCGCCGACTCCGCCGGTGGAGTGCTTGTCTACCTTGATGCCGTTCACCGAGGAGAGCGTGAGTCGAATCCCCGAACCCACCATCGCCCGCAGAAACGTCCGGCCTTCGTCATCGCTCAGTCCCTGAAAGTAGATCGCCATCAGCAGCGCGGCCATCTGATAGTCGGGCACTGCTCCCTCGGTAAAATCGCGAATCACGGTGGCGATCTCTTCCCGCGTGAGTTCTTCGCCGCGTTGCTTCTTCGCAATCAGTTCAACGGTCAGCACGGCTATCCCAGCTCCGGAAGGATACTGCCGTCGGGAATGACGGCGCTCTTCTCGACGATCACGATTCCGTCGCGCACCGCGTACCCCTTGCCGTCCATGTCGGGGCAATCTGATGGCGGATCAATGGTCACGCCGTAGCCGATCCGCGCGTTCTTGTCAATGATCGCGCGGTGAATGCTCGTCTCGCCGCCGATTCCCACGTCCGGTCGCTTGAGTTCGCGGTTCTCCTCAACGGCGGCGGACGTTTCATAGTAATCCGCTCCCACGACGTACGAATCGCGAATGGATGCGCCGCCTCCCACGATGGCCCGCGCGCCGATGATGCTGCGCTCGGCCGAAATCGCTCCCGCCCGCACGCCCGGACAGATCAGAGTTTTATGGACAGTCGCCTCGCCCAGCCGCGCTCCCGGCAGATAGCGCGGCCGCGTGAACAGCCGCGTCTCCGAATCGAACAATTCGTATTTCGGTTCGTCATCGGTCAACGCCAGATTTGCGTCGTAGAAAGACTGAATCGTCCCGATGTCTTCCCAGTAACCGGTGAAAGGATAGGCATAGACGCGAAACCGCGAGATCGCTTTGGGCAAAACGTCCTTTCCGAAATCCTCGCCCATCGCCGGATCCAGAATCTTCGAGAGCGCTTCCGTGCGGATGACGTAGATTCCCATCGAGCCCATGTAGAACGACTCGTGCCGGCTCTGTGTCCCTTGATTGAACATCCCCGGCGAAGCCGACCAGCCTTTGACCGCATCGGGAGAGTTGGGCTTCTCGTGGAAATCGGTCACTCGCCCGTCGCTGCCCACGCGCAGAATCCCGAACCGCTGCATGTCACGGCTCGGAATCGGAATCACGCCGATCGTTACGTCCGCCCGTTGCTGCCGGTGAAAGGCGATCATCACCTGATAGTCCATCCGATAGATGTGATCGCCCGATAAAACCAGTACGTCTTCGGCGCGGAACGGCCGGAGATGTCGCAGATTCTTCCGCACCGCGTCGGCCGTTCCTTGATACCAGTCCATCGTCTCGTGAGTCTGCTCGGCCGCCAATACGGTCACGAATCCCTGCCGAAAGGTGTCGAACGTGTAGGTCAGCGCCAGATGACGATTGAGCGAAGCCGAATTGAACTGCGTGAGCACGAACATTCGATAGATGCCCGAATTGATCGAGTTGGAAATCGGAATGTCAATCAGGCGATACATTCCGCCGAACGGCACCGCCGGCTTCGATCTCAGTTTGGTCAGCGGATAGAGTCGTGTGCCGCGCCCGCCGCCCAAGATCATGGCTACTGTTCGTTCCATTTTCTCCGTTTCGGTTTCGTCGTTTTATGCGTTAACCGAGCGCATCCGTCACTTGGCGGGCGAGTCGCTCCGCCGTTTGCGGATCGCCCGCCTCGGCGATCACTCGCACGATCGGTTCGGTGTTCGAAGCCCGCGCCTGAACCCAGCCCTCGTCATTACTCCATTTTAATCCGTCAAGGCGGTCCGGTTTTCCGAGGTTCGCGCGCTGCTCCAGCGTCTCCAGTCGAGATTTCAGCTCGTCAAGACTTGAAAAAGAGATTCGCCGCTTGATCATATGATAGCGGGGCAGCGTAGCGAAATAATCGGAAACCGATTGCCTCGATTCCAGGAGCGCCTGCAGAATGAGCACCATTCCCACCGCCGCGTCGCGGGCCGGATGAATCATCGGCAGCATCACTCCGCCATTGCCTTCTCCGCCGATCACGGCTCCCACGCGCACTATCTCCCGCGCCACGTGGGCCTCGCCGACTTTGGTTCGCGTTATCGTCACGCCATACTTCGCGGCCACGTCATCGAGCGCCTGTGTCGTCGAACAGTTGGCGACGACGGAACCCTTCGCGTGGCGCAGCGTCAGGTCGGTAGCCGCCACCAGCGTGGACTCTTCCCCCGCGCATTCGCCCGTTTCCAAAATCACGGCCAAGCGGTCGGCGTCGGGATCGGCCACGAATCCGATGTCCACCCCCGCGTTTTTCATCGCTCGGCCGACGTCCCCGAGATGCTCGGGAATCGGCTCCGGATTGCGAGGGAAACGGCCCGAAGGCTCCAAATGAAATCCTGAAACCTTACAACCCAGACGATCCAGCAGGCGTGAAAGCAAATCTCCCCCCGCTCCACACACGGCATCTAAACCAACTCGAAAGCGCCGTTTCTTGAGTTGCGGCAGATCCAGAAAGGGAATCTTCAACACGGCTTCGACGTGACGCGTGACGGCTTCCTCGTCCTTCCCGTACGTTCCGATCTCCATCGCGGATACGCTGAAAGACCGATCGGATTCCACGGCCGCGCGCAGTCGTGCGCCCGAGTTCTCATCGAGAAAAAGCCCGTCGGCACCGAAAAATTTGAACGCGTTCCACTCGGCCGGATTGTGGCTGGCGGTAATGGCGATGCCGCCGCCCGCGCCGTGGTGCCGCAGAGCCATGCTGACTGTCGGTGTAGGAACAATACCCACGTCAATAATTCGTGCGCCCGATCCGGCCAGTCCCGAGAACGCCGCCGCCCGCATCATCACACTCGAAACGCGACTGTCCCCACCGACCACCACCGGGCCGGGTCGGCACTTCGCTCCGAACGCCTCCGCCCAGCGCAGCGCCACCTGCGGAGTAAGCGATTCTCCGACGATTCCGCGCACGCCGGAAATCGAAATCATCAATGGAGTGCTCATGCGAATTCCGCCGACCATTGACTGATGTGTTGTGCCAGAGCCTCCAGCAAAACGCGGTCGCCGTCGCCAAACGCGCTGGTCATCGAACTGTCAATGTCAATCTCGCCGATGGCTCGTCCGTCCTGTTGAATCGGCACCACGATTTCCGATTTCGTGGAGGGAAAACACGACAGATAACGCGGGTCCAGCGATACGTCATCCACGATTACGGTTCGGTCTTCCCGAACCGCCGCGCCGCAGATGCCGTGGCTGATGGGAATCTTCACATGGTGCGTGGCTTGCTTCCCCGACCAGGACTTCAGAACAAGAAAATCTCCGTTGACCCAATAGATACCCACCCACTCATACCGGGGATTCCACGCCCGGAGTTGCTCGCAGACGCTCTGGCAGCGCTCGGCCAACGTGCTGCCGCTCACTCGCGGCAAAAAGCGGTTCATGTCGTTCATGGATTCACTCGTGATCCTTGCACCAGCTTACGAACCGATTCACGTCCCAGACGGAAAGACAATTCATTGCGGTGAGCGGTCCCTTCGCCGCAACTTCGATACCGAATCGAATATCCCACAATCCATCCACGTGATGCGCGTCGGGGCAGAGCGGGACGGGAACACCGAGCTCTTCGCACCGCGACAGCCACCGCCAATCGAGATCCAGCCGATGCGGATTGCAGTTGAGCTCGACGGCCTTGCCGTTGCGGGCCGCGCATTGAAGCACTTCTTCGTGATTCACCGGATAGCCGTTGCGTTCGAGGAGCAGCCGTCCCGTCGGATGTCCCAGAATGTCCACCTGCGGATTGGCCAACGCGTTGCAGATCCGGCGCGTTGCTTCCGCTTCGGTCATGTTGAATCCCGAGTGCACTGACGCCACCACGAAATCGAATCCCGCCAGAAGTTCATCCGCAAAATCGAGACTCCCGTCGGCCAGAACGTCTACTTCAGTTCCCTTCAGAATGCGGAACGGTGCGAGCTCTCGATTCAATTCATCAATTTCGCGCCACTGCTCGCGCACCCGCTCCGGCGTGAGTCCCCGCGCGTAGGCCGCCGACTGCGAGTGATCGGCGATACCGAGATATTCATATCCGCGACCGCTGGCCGCTTCGGCAAGCTCGCGCAGCGTATGATGACCGTCCGAATACGTCGTATGACAGTGGAGAATCCCGCGAATGTCCGATGCCTTCACCGGATCGGAAAAAACCTTGCTTCCCGCGGACATAACCGTCTTGGCCGATTCTCGAAGCGGAGGCGGTACGTATTCGAGACCGAGCCGTGCGTAGAGGTCTTCTTCAGAAGCCGCCTCGATTCTCTCCAGATCATAGCCGCGCTTCTCGGCAACCACTCTGAGAGCCTGTACGTGTTCGTGAGAGCCCGTGACAAGCAGCTTGCGAATCACCGCGTCGCGCGGCGAAACGACCGAAAGCTCAATCGGAAACCGCGACGCCGTCCAGCCCTTGAGAAGCCTTCCCGTCTCCTCCCAGGTGAGTCCCGGAAGACGGAGAATACTCTGGCGGATATCCTCGTGACGATCGAACTGTGCAATCACAACTATGTCCAGGTCGCCGACGGTCTCTAAACCGCGAAGATAACTTCCCCCGAAGAATACCTCGTCCACGCCCGCGATGTTTTCGATAGCTTCGCGACAGGCTTGTGCGGTCCGTTCGGCGTGATGACGCCAATGTCTTCCCGACACCGACTTGATGAACGCCAGCCCGCTGCGCAGTTTCTCGGCCGTCTTCGTCCCGAATCCGGGAAGCGTAGCTACGACGCCGGCCTCCAGCGCGATTTCCAGTGCCGCCAGCGAAGTGATGCTGGCCTGTCGCCACAGAGTTTGCGCTTTCTTCGGCCCCAGCCCCTCCACGCGCAGAAGCTCCAGCACTCCCGGCGGCACCTGCTCGCGGGCGCGATCGAGATCGGCAAACGTCCCGCGAGTGGAAATCTCCGTGATCGCCGCCGCCACTCCCTTGCCGATTCCCTGAATCGTGACGAGCCGATCTCCGGCGATCAGCGATTCCAACGAGTCGCTCTGAGCCTCAAGGCTGCGCGCGGCATTGTCGAAGGCCCGTGCTCGAAACGAATCTTCACCCAAGAGCTCAAGCAACACGGCGTACTGCCGAAGAAAGGTGGCGGTCTCCTGACGAGTCACATCTTCCTCAATACAACTTCAGATATTCGCGCATGAACGCGGGCAAATCATCCGGCTGGCGCGACGTCACCAGATTCCCGTCCACCACCACCTCGCGATCCTGCCAGTTCGCCCCGGCGTGGATCAGATCATCTTTGATTGCCGCGTAACTCGTGACCGTCCGCCCCTTCACGATCCCCGCCGAAGCCAGCACCCATGCGCCGTGACAAATGCACGCGATCGGCTTCTTGGCTGCGTTCACTTCTCGAACAAGACTGAGAACCGCTTCCGACATTCGCAGTTTGTCGGGCGCCCAACCGCCGGGAATTACGATTCCATCCACGTCGGCGGCTTTCACGTCTTTCGCGGCGGCGTCCACTTTCGCCGGATAGCCGTACTTGCCGCGATATTCCATTGCACTTCCGGTTCCCACGAGCAAGACCCGCGCGCCCTCTTCGCGCAGCCGGAACACCGGGAACCACACTTCCATGTCCTGATAGTCCTGCTCGACGAGCACGACAATCGTCTTTCCTGTAAGCTTCATGTTTCCTTTCCGCAATCCACTTTCCCCCCACTTCGTGGGGGGATAAAGGACCTATCTCGAAATAATACGATTCCAGATAAGGGATGCGGCGGCGAAACACAGCAGGGCGAAGTGTGCACGTAACGTTTTCTCGAAGCGCACGAGCAGTTTGCGATAGCGATTGAACCAGCTATGGCAGGCTTCAA
>JAHJDG010000212.1 GCA_018812265.1 bacterium
GTAGCGGAGGGCGTCCATCGAGTGATCGCAGAGACCGTCTTTGAGAGGTTCATCGCGGCCGGAAGCCCAGCGGTAGCGGCCGAAGTCGGCAATGAGATTTTTCGCGCGCGGCGAAACGCGCAGGCGCACGCGACCGGCGGCGTCGCCGAGCACGCTCTTGACGCGCTCAACACCGGCGGCGATGCGGCTGGAACGATAACGCAGTTTGATTCCCGCACGGCGCAGAACGTCCACCGGAGAGATGCCAGTATCCTGAGTGGCCGCTCCCGCCGGATCGCAGGCCGTCCAGCAAACGTGGTCTTCCGAGATGCCGTGCGCGAGATCCACGTTGCGAATGGCGGTTAGCATTTCTTCGGTGGTGCGATTGTCGGCGCTCCACTCGTCGAAGACGATGAACTCGCCCTCGGGAGTGCGCTGAATCCACAGCACGAACGGATGACGATAGCCGAAATCAATCGAACGGAAGAGCTCCCATGAAGGATTGATTTCCCAGTCTTCGCGGAGGATGTGCAGTTGCGGATCGAATTCGCCGTAAACCAGATCACTCATCGCAGCGAAGGAAATCTCCTGTTCCTGTTGCCAGCGAGTAGCGGAGAGACCGCGCGAGGCGAGACGTTTCCAGTCGTCGGAGATTCGCTCGGGGTGCTGGGAGTAGTGAATGCGATGGACGTGGAACAACGACCCCCCTTCCGTCCCCCCGTGAACGGGGGGAGACCCGGAAGTGACCATGCGCGCGAAGAGATTCAGCGCGCCGCCGGAGGAGGATACGCCGACGAAGCGGCCGCCACTGTCGAGCGCAGGTTTGAGAGCGGTCCAGATGTTTTCATCGTAGGGCGTGAAAGCCATCTCGTCCCAGAACACTCCGGTCGGTGAATACATGCGGGGCGCATCGGGCGAAGCGGGCAGACTCAAAATGCGTGAATCGAGTCCGGCGAAGGCGATTTCCTCGCGGGAATTGCGGCTCAACCGGGGACGCATGAACTCGGGCAAGCGATCCAGCACGAAGCGCGCGCGTGTGAGAAGCTCTTCGGCGCAGCGTTCGTTGCGGGAGAGAAACAGATACATTCCGGGCCGCTGAAAGAGCGCGCGCCAGAGAGTTGCGGCCACCATCGTCCACGTCACCAGCATCTGCCGTGACTTGGGAACGAGCAGAAAGCGATGCCTTTCCGTTGCCGCGACGAGCTCGCGCAAATAGTCATAGTGCGGATAGCGGAGCTCGCCGCGGGCGGGGTCTTGAGTGGCAACGTGCGCGGTCAGGAAATGCCACGGATTACGCGAGCAGCGGAGGAGTTCGTGGAAAGCGGAGGGAGTCATGGGGGTGTTGCTACGGAGCGGGCGCACTGCCGTGCGGCACTACCGATTGTTGCCTTGTTCTTGAAGGAGGCGGAGGGCGTCTTCGGGAGTGAGGGTCTCTTCGGATTCGGAGTCGGCATCGGAAGTGAGGTCGAGATAGAGCTTGGCGGCACTGACGTTGCCTTCGAGTGCGAGGCCATACAGAACGCCAAGCACTTGTTCGCGCGCGTCGCTCACATCCACGGGCTTGGGCGGAGTGAGCGGGGCGGCGGTGGCGGTTTCAAGTTTGCGTTTCGGCTTCGGCTCACTCATTGGACTGTTTCCCCGGTGAACGAAGGACGTAGGGATCGAGGAACGGCGCGAGCGTTCGCCAGGCGCGCACTTCGAGCAGCTCGGAGAGAGTCTGCCATCCCTTCGCCCGACCGGCGGCATCGGAGGTCGCACGACCGGCGAGGACTCCGTTCGCTTGATCGCGAGCGAGAATGGCCAGGACGAGCTCGGTGGCGCCGGTTTCAAGTCCCTGATCGGTGGAGTTCGGGTTGTAGCCGGGAGCCAGCGCGCGCACGATGCGGTCTTTGGCTTCGACGATGGCCTGTTCAATGAGCACATCGGGGACCACTCCGCCGACAACGGTGTAATCCACGAGCACGGTCGCGCCGTCGGGAATGGAACTGCCGGAGGTTCGTTTGACGGTGCCGTCGCCCGAGTCCATTTCGTAGTCGGTATCGCGCACGAAGAGGTTATAGGCATAGTAGTAGGCATAGACGGTCTGGCCGTCGGGGATGGACGTTCCCGGTACGCGGCGCAGACGGCCATTTACGGAGTCCACCTGATAGTCCACTTCTTCGCGATAGACGGTTTCGAGGCCGTCGCTGAGCGTGACGACGGTGCTGCCCTCGACAAGATGGGTGGCATTCAGAACCGACCAGTTGTAAGAGGCGAGCGTGAGGGGTCCTTCGAGCGCGGGTTCGATCTCGACGTCCCGTTTCACGACGTCGGATTGTGGAACGAGATTCTGGTGAGGAAGCTGGATTTCCTCCAGACCCGGCAGCATGACGGGATGCCGCCGGATTTCGAGCTCGCCGATGATGCTCTGGAGAAGGTGTTTCTTGACGATTTCGAGAGACGTAAAGGACATGACGATTTTCCCGTGTTGAGATACCGCCGCGGTTTAATCGCGGAGCAGGATGAATTCGACGGTCGCCAGGACGGACGAATTATAGGGGATTTCGGGGGTCTCGAGACCGATGGAGCCGCCGTTCTTTCGCACGCGGGCGATGAAGTTGCTGCCGGTGGACTGGCAGTAGACGGACAGCCGGTCTCCGGCTTCAAACGCGACGGCTCCGGCGTCCCACGAGTACTTGGTTCCGTCCCAGACGTGGAGACCGGTGACGTAGCCCGCGCGCGGCATCGGGAATCCGTCGCCGCTTTGTCCGCCGGGACCGTTCAGATATATCGAGCCGGTTCCCGTCTGGGCGGAGAAGCCCATAGTGGAGATGGGCCCGCGCGCGAGCAGGTAACAGAGAGTGTTGTTAACCATGGGGGTGTTGGGGTGTGGTTGTGTTTGGATTTTGGCTGGCTGTTCCCCCCTTAGGACCTATCTCGAAATAATACGATTCCAGATAAGGGATGCGGCGGCGAAACACAGCAGGGCGAAGTGTGCACGTAACGTTTTCTCGAAGCGCACGAGCAGTTTGCGATAGCGATTGAACCAGCTATGGCAGGCTTCAA
>JAHJDG010000213.1 GCA_018812265.1 bacterium
ACGGCCAAGCCAAGCTGCGCTACGCCACCAATCCCGCTCGCATCGAGTTTCTGATCGGCGGCACGGTTCGCTTTATCATTGATGATACGGGCGGTCATAACCAGTAAGCAACTTCCTCGATATCGCAAATAAGCACCTCAGAATTGTTCACGGCAGCCCCGCGCGGGCTGTTTTTCTATGTAGCCGAATAGCCGCATCAAGGTTGATATGTCGCAACCCGTCAACCGAAAGGTGGATATGACGCAACCCGGTTGACTCGGACGGGGAGATTTCAAGTCTCTTTCCGATAAGCGCTTACGTCAAGAACTGCAAGGCCTGCCCGGATGGCGCAGGCCTTGCCTTTTCTCCGGACAGCTTGAAAGCGATGATTGTCATTTGACGGTATGTATCAGGGAAGGAGACACGTATGTATCGGCTCAGCATCCTCCTCACGCTGCTGATGCTCTTCACCGCCACGGCTTCTGCCGACGTGGTGTTCCGAGATGCCACGTACCTGTTGCCCACGCACGTGGGTGCGGTCGGCGCAGTAGCCTGGGGCGACGTGAACAACGACGGCCGGCCCGATCTGCTGGTGGGTGGACAGCAAGCGGTGGAAGGCAAACTCTATCTGAACATGAACGACTCGTTCGTGGACGCGACGGTGGCCTACGGCATTCAACCCTATATGCTGCGCCGTGTCCGCTCGGCCGAGTTCGTGGATTACGATCAGGACGGCCTGCTCGATCTGTTCCTCCTCACCAATGACCCCTACGGCCTGAGGCTGCTCCGCCAGAATCGCTCCGGCCAGTTCCAATTCGTGCCGGTGCTGGACGACGAGGTATCGGCTCAGGTGCGAGCGGCCGCCTGGGTTGACGTGGACGACGATGGCCGCCTCGATCTGGTTCTCAGCAACACGACCACCGCCCAGTCGCCGATGACCGTGCTCGCTCAGTTTCCCACTGAGTTCGTACCCATGCGCGACAACCCGTGGGAAACGGACATGACTCACGTGTGCGCGATCTCGGTCATGGACTTCGATCGCGACGGCGATCTGGATGTATTTCTCGGCTACAACGACGGTGCACCGCCCCGCCTCTACCGGAAAAACGGCCCCTCCTATGTGGACTGGTCCGAACGGTTCTGCTTCCGACCGGCCGAGGGAATGTTCGGCGCCGCGTGGCTGGATTTCAACAACGATCTGCGGCTCGATATGTTCCTGCCCGGCCCAGAAAAGCTGGACCGGATGTATGAGGGAGTGTGGATGTACAACACCAACTCCCTGTGGATGGCCAAGACCAACGCTTTCCTGATGGATCTGGCCAGTGATTGCCGGGATGCTCATCCGGTGGACGCCAACATGGACGGTTGGCCGGATCTGTTCCTGATCAATCAAACGACTCAAGGCTGCAAGTTGCTCATCAATCAGGAAGGCAACAATAACTGGACGAATATGACCGCCGCCAGCGGACTGCCCACCGGTGAGGCGGAGATTCCCCCCGAGCGCGTCTTGGCCGCCGCCTGGTGCGATTACGACGGGGATGGTGATCCCGATCTGGCGCTGGCTCAAGCGAGCAGCGGCGTGCGCCTCTATCGAAACGACGTGAGATCGCGGCACGAGTACATCAAGATCACCCTCTGCGGACCCTTGAGCAGCACGCCCCTCCAGGGCTGCAACGTGCTGATGTCCTTTGAGCGCTGCAAGCAAATCGCCACCACGACTCCCGTCACGCGGACGGCGGGAGGTGATCTGGCCTCGCTTACTTTGGTCAACCGGACGTTATCCAAGTCCGATCGCGTAGAACTCCTTGTGCAATGGCCAAATGGGATCAACCAGCACTATACGCTGTCCGACTTGACCCTGAGCGAGGCCAATGTGCTCCATCAACCGCTTACCGCGTCCCGAGCCGGGGAAAACATACCGGTTCAGCCGACGCTTACCGACTACTCCATCAGCCCGAATCCGTTTAATCCGACGACCACCATCTCGTTCACGTTGTCGGAAGCGGTGGACGTGGAACTCCGGCTGTACAACCTCATGGGCCAGGAGGTGGCTACGCTTGTCCAAGGCAACTACGAGGCCGGGGCGCATCGCGTGGCCTTCAACGGCGGTGAACTTCCTTCGGGAATCTACTTCTCGCGTCTGACCGCGGGACCCGTTACCGAACTGAAACGAATGCTGCTCGCTAAATAGCGGGCGAGTACCTTGGCTGGAGCGGCCTGGTTGCCTCCCGTCCGGCTGCTCCCGGCAGAGCGGCCCCTGCTTTTCGGCAGGGGCTTGTTTTTTTGCCGCCTTGAGTCTATCTTAGCCCAGAGCGATCCGGAGCCTCTTCCATGTCCCCTTCCCCATCTTCCCACGATACCCGGTTCCTGCGCTGGGCGCTGCTGCTGGCTGCGATCTTCGCTGCGGTGCGAGTGATTTTCCTGTACCAGATCAGCGGCACCCCGCTCCTCAAACTACCGATCCTCGACAGCGAATTCTATTACTCGTGGGCCGTGCGGCTGGCCCGGGGATTCGGCCACCCCGACGGCCCCTTCTGGCTCTCGCCGCTCTATCCTTCGTTTCTGGCCGGTGTGTTCAAAGGCATGAACAGCTACTCGACGGGCTTGATTGCCGCCCTCCAGGGGATCATTTCCATCGGCACACTGGCGGCAATGGTCTACTACACGCGCGTGCTGTTCGGAAATGCCGTGGCCCTTATTACCGCCGGTCTGGCCGCGCTCTACGCGCCGTGGCTCTACTACGACGGAGTCCTGCTCAGCGGATCGCTGATCCTGTTTCTGAACGCCGTCCTGCTGCTTCTGCTCATTACGCGGAGCGGGCTTTCCGTAGAACGAGATTCTACTGCGGACGTCTCGCCGGTGGCGCGGGATGCGGTCTGGGTGGCCATCGGACTCCTATGCGGACTTTCCGCTCTGGCGCGGCCGTCAGTATTGATCTTCGTCGCCATCGTCGCCATATGGCTGCTGAGGCGCCGGTCGCCCGGCCGGGGAAGGCAGCTGGTGTTCTTCGTTGGCGCGATCGCGATTCTGATCGCACCGGTACTGATCCGCAATCTGCGCGTCTCGGGAAGCCTGCTGCTGACCACCTCCTCGGGCGGCGTGAATTTCTTCATCGGCAACCGCGCCGGTGCCACCGGCGTGTACGACGAGTTCAATTTCGTAGAGTCGTTCGATCCCATCCGCGAGGCGGAAGGGTTCCGCGCCGAGGCATCGAACCGGACCGGACGGGAGCTTTCACTCGATGAAGCGTCGCGCTACTGGGCCGGCCAGGCGGCGGACGACGTCGTTCGCAATCCGGGCGGTTGGCTCCGGCTGCTCCTCCGCAAACTCTGGTTCACCGTTCAGCGCGAGGAAATCGCCACCAACGTCTCGTTTCGCGGGGCGGCCGGATTTGCGCCCATTCTGGGCGCGCTGCCCGTGCGCTGGGGACTCCTCTTCCCGTTCGCCGTGGCGGGAGCCTTGCTGGGATGGCGACGGCGCAAAGAGCTGAGACTACTCGGACTCTATGCCGCGTCCTATCTGGCGGTGAATCTCATCTTCTTCAGCGCGTCCGAGTACCGGCTTCCGATGATTCTCGTGTTGTTTCCGGCAGCGGGCTGCTTCTTCATGGAGATCGGGAGAAGCGTCGCAGCGCAGGACTTTCGCCGGTTGGCGTTGGGCTGCGGAGCGTATCTGGTGATGCTCATCGTCTGCAACGCGCCTTCGCCGTTCATCGCCCGCACCGTGAAACCCACCACCGACTACTACAACATGGCGGTCGGTCTCGTCAATCAGGGAGAACTGGTGGATGCAATCCCGCTCTTCGCGCGCTCGCTGACCGTGGATCCCGACTATCGTCCGGCTCGCCGTGGACTGGCCGACGCGCTCTGGGCGCTCGGCAACTACGACGATGCCCGCCGCGAGTATCAAGCACTCAGCGAACCCGCTCCCGATGAAATCTCCGGTTCGCCTCTGCAGCAGTTCCTCGATCAGCTCTGGTTCTACACCGAGGAAGACGACTATGCGGGAGCGCTTGAGTATCTGAATGAACACTTCCCCAAAGACAGCGCCGCCCCCCCCGAAATCTGGGTGAACCGCGCGATGGTGGAAGCCGGTCTTGGCCGCTACGACGATGCCATCGCATCTCTGGAGAAGGGCTGGGCGATGGAACCCGACTCGCCCGACTGGCCCTACAAGGCGGGGATCATGGCGATAGAGGCCAAAGACAGCGTGCGCGCCGATTCGTTCTTCACCAAAGCCATCGAGCGCTACCCGGCCTATGCTCCGGCGCGACTGAAAAAGGCCCGTCTCGCCCTCGCTCGCGGCGATTCCCTCGCGGCGCGAGTTCAACTGGACGAGCTGCGTAAAATCCGCATCCCCGAGGATACGGTACGTTGGCAGGTCTGGAATCTGGCTCTTGACCTCGGGGAAGTAATTCAAACCGAGAACGAATAGACTAGAGCGCATCCCAAAAACATCAGAGGGGAATGCGTGATTTCTCCCGGTGGTGACTCTCCAGAGTCACCCCTCCACCACCTTGCTGACCGGACGGGGGCCTCTGGAGAGACCCCACGGAGATACAAATTCCCGTCTGTTGTTTTTGAGATGAGTTCTACTTCCACCGGTTGCTTTCCGACAAGCGATTGCGTAGATTCTCTGCGCGTTCGCACCCTACTCTTCTCCCTGCCCCAAACGACTCTCATTCCGTTGGTTCACGCCGTAGCGACGTGCCAACCAGCGGATTAATCACACGTTACCCCCGTTTTCACCGACCACTAACCGACCCGACTCGGAGGAAGCTTTGGATATTCTGGCGAAAATCCTCGGAAGTAGCACGCCGTTTGACCTGCTGCTGGCCCATCTTCGCAAGACGATGGAATGCGTGAACCTGACCAAACCCTTGCTCGATGCGGCAACCTCCGACAACATGGAAGAGGTGAGACGCATTGCTGACCGAGTGTTCAAACTGGAGCATGAGGCCGACGGGATCAAGAACCAGATTCGCGATCATCTTCCCAAGTCCATGCTGATGTCCGTGTCGCGGGCGGACTTCCTGGCCTATCTGCGCGAACAAGACGGTCTGGCGGACAAGGTGGAGGATCTGGCGGCGATGCTGAGCATGCAGGGTTTCCGACTGCCGGCCCAGTGGTCTAACGGCACCTTTCGGAATGATCTGCTCAAACTGGCCGATTATGCCGTCACCACCGCCCAACAGGCCTCGGCGCTGATGATCCGTTTCGGTGAACTTCGCCGCAAGGGTTTCTCAGGCGAGGTCATTGAACAACTGCGGGAAGAAGCGATGGCCATCGGCCGCTCAGAGTGGCAAGTAGACAAGCAGCAATACAAACTCGTGCAGGCACTGCTCACCCTCGATGATCCCGATTGGCCCTTCGCCTCGACCTATATCCTGCTTGAAATCGTGCGGGCCTTGGGCCGACTGGCCGATCACGCGGAAGGAATGGGTGACTACATCCGACTGATGATCGCGGATTAATGATGGAGTTTCTGTCCCTCTGGCTGGGAACGACCGATCCGATTGCGATTTGGACGTGCGTGGCTGCCGTCGTGCTCGGCTTGTACATGGCTTGGACCATCGGCGCGAACGACGTAGCCAATGCCATGGGCACGTCGGTCGGCTCGGGATCGCTCAAGTATCATCAGGCGATTCTCGTCGCGGCGGTCATGGAATTCGCCGGAGCCACGCTGGCCGGCAGCCACGTCACCAACACCATCCGCAAAGGAATCATTGATCCCCAGATCTTCGCCGGCGATCCGCAGGTACTGATTCTCGGGATGCTGGCCGTGCTGCTCGCGTCCGCCCTGTGGCTTCACCTCTCCACGTTTCTGGGTCTGCCGGTGTCCACGACCCATTCGGTAGTGGGGGCGGTCGTAGGATTCGGAATATTTGCCTGTGGAGCCTCGCAGATCCAGTGGGCCGCGGTTCTACGCATCGGCATGTCCTGGGTCGTTTCGCCGCTCGTCGGCGGACTACTGGCCTTTGGACTCTTTCACTTCATCCGTCGCAGTATCCTCCATTCGCGTGACCCGGCCGCCGCGACTCTCCGAATCGCCCCACCCTTCGCCGGACTAACCGTTGCCATCCTCGTTCTGGCTATAATCTATGAAGGACTTCACAATCTCCATCTGAATTTTACGCTCCTCCAATCGTTGCTGATTGCCATCCCGGCCGGCGGGATTGTCTGGGCCATCTTCTTCTTTATCATTCGCAAACGCAGCCAGATTGGTCTGAACGACATAGACCGCGTCGAGTCCATCTTCGTAGCCCTCCAGATCATAACGGCAGCTTATGTGGCTTTCGCGCACGGAGCGAATGACGTGGCGAACGCCGTCGGTCCCGTGGCTGCCGTCATCATGATGACCACCAAAGGGATGGTGGTAGCCGAGACGTCCGTACCGATGTGGATTCTGGTATTGGGAGGAATCGGCATCCTTGCCGGTCTGGCAACGTGGGGTTACAAGGTCATGCGGACGGTGGGCAAGGCCATCACCGAACTCACCCCGACCCGCGGATTCTGCGCCGAGTTTTCGACCGCCACCGTGGTCCTCGTCTGCTCAAAGCTCGGCTTGCCGATGTCCACCACCCACACGCTGGTCGGATCTGTCTTGGGGGTGGGACTGGCTCGAGGTATAGACGCCATCAACCTCCGCGTCGTCCGCTCCATCCTCTCCTCATGGCTTCTGACGGTTCCAGCCGCCGGCGGCCTTTCGGTAGCTATCTATTACATATTACAGATTTTGTCGTCGCATCTCTGACAAATCACCGATCCCATTGACCCTTGACAAACGGGTCAGGTTTGTTTATATTTCGATGAGTCGAAAAACAAATTTCGATTCATCGAAATAGTTTATGCAACTCTCTGTTTCCGCAGAAGATTCTTTGCTCGCTCTGTATCGCATGGCCGAGCGCGGCGAAGCCCCGACCACTTCCGGTCTGGCTCGCGATCTCGGAGTGGCCGACTCCACCGTCACAGCCATGATCCAGAGGCTCGCCCGCAAGAAGCTACTGAACTACCGCGCTCGTCGGGAGATATCTCTTTCCGATACCGGCCAGAATGTCGCCGCCCGACTCATTCGACGGCACCGGCTGCTTGAGACCTACCTGTGGGTTCATCTCGGGTATTCACTGGGTGAGGTTCATGCCGAAGCCGAGCAGTTGGAACATGCTGTTTCAGATACATTTGTAGATCGTTTGTCGAGAATTCTCGGCTGTCCAAATGTGGACCCGCACGGCGATCCGATCCCCGATACGGACGGCAAACACGCCACCCGGCTGCTCCGACCCCTTTCGGATGCCCGGCCCGGCCAGACCAACAAGCTTGCTCAGGTTCTGATTTCCTCCCCCGAAGTTCTGTCCTATCTGGAAGGTATTGGGCTGCATATCGGCCAGCGCGTGGAAGTCGTAGATGCCGTCCCCCAAGCGGGAGTCCTGCACGTCCGCCTCGGCGGAGCCCAGCACGCGCTGGACCGCGAAACCGCCCGCCAACTGCTCATCGAAACCACCGAACCGATTTCATGATAAAAACCAGACGATTTACCCTCTGGATAGTTACCGCTTCCTTATGCCTCTCGATAGGTCTGGCCGGATGTTCTCGGAAACAACCGTCACCATCATCCATGCTGACCATCGTCACCACCGTCGGGATGGTGACGGACATCGTCCGGCAGGTGGCCGGTGACGATGCCGATGTGCAGGGACTGATGGGGGCGGGGGTGGATCCCCATCTCTACAAGGCCAGCTTCCGGGACGTCGAGAAGCTCGACCATGCGGACGTCGTTTTCTACAGCGGCCTTCATCTCGAAGGCAAGATGACCGACGTGCTCGAGAAAATGGCGAGGCGGAAACCGGTCGTAGCCGTCGCTTTGGCCATACCGGAGTCTCTCTTGCACAGGCAATCGGGAATCGCCGGAGCGTACGATCCCCACGTCTGGATGGATCCCGCCCGCTGGAAGCATATCCTTGATCCCATCGTCCGCGAGCTGAGCCGGGCCATGCCCTCGCACAGCTCCGTTTTTGAGGCGCGGGCCGATTCCCTCCGCGCGCAATTCGACTCGCTCGCGACGTGGGCCAGAGCGGGAATCTCGAGCATTCCCAGCCAGCAGCGAGTGTTGATTACCGCCCACGATGCCTTCGGCTATTTCGGTGAAGCGTTTGACATCGAAGTGGAAGGTCTGCAAGGGATTTCCACGGCCACCGATTTCGGTCTGGCCGATGTGACGAACCTCGTAGATCTCATCACTTCGCGCTCCATCAAGGCCGTTTTCGTCGAATCCAGCGTGCCGCGAAAACCGCTCGAAGCGGTGCTGGCCGGCTGCCGCGACAAGGGGCACGCCGTCACCATCGGCGGCGAACTGTTTTCCGATGCCATGGGCGAAGCCGGCACCGACAAAGGCACCTACTTCGGCATGATCCGCCACAACGTTACCACCATCGTGAGCGCCTTGCGATAACGCCTCCGAGCGCCGCTTTGATCTCATTTAACGGGAGTCCTATATCATGTTCCGGCGAGCGCTGCTTATTCTGTTCGTGATTTCCTCCGTCTTCCTGCTGATTTCCTGCGAAGGCGCAAGCTCGGTCCGTCAAGGAACGTGGCTGAAGTACAAGCAGACCTATCTTGAAGATAGCCGCTTGAAGGAACTGTCCACGCGGGTTCGAGTAACATCGTGCGAGTATACCGAAGGAATCGGCGATGAGATTCTCGTGCGAGTGAACTACTCTTTCGAGAATGCGAGCCCCAAGGCGCTGAGGGTGTCGTGGGAAGACAAGTTTATCGAGGATCAATTCGGGGCGCTCCACGAATCATTCGACGGCAGTAATGCCGAAGATGTAGGGCCCGATCAGACCCTCACCGGACTGTATTCACGGCATCGCATCCCCCGGTCGGCGATTCGCGACGTGGGGCTTGACAGACTGAAATGGGGTCGGGCCGTGGAAGGCGAACCGGGACTCGTCTATCGCGTCCGCCTCAAACCCGTGGTGGCCCAGTAACGCCTATGTCCGAACATCCGATCCACGCCCCCATCGAAATCCACGACATGACCGTGGCCTACGACCGCCGGCCCGTCTTGTGGGACGTGGATCTCTCCATTCCCGCCGGCAAGCTGGTGGGAATCCTCGGTCCCAACGGTGCGGGCAAGTCCACGCTGCTCAAGGCGGTGATGGGACTTTTGCCGCTGGCCTCCGGCGAAGTCCGCATCTGGGGCGAAAAATTGAACGGCAACCGCCGCCGCCTCGCCTATGTTCCGCAGCGGGAATCGGTGGATTGGGATTTTCCCACCAGCGTCCTCGACGTGGTGATGATGGGCCGCTACGGCGCGCTCGGCCTGTTTCGCAAACCCGGCAAGATTGATAGGCAGATCGCCCGCGACGCCCTCGATAAGGTCGGCATGACGGCCTTCGCGCGGCGGCAGATTTCGCAGCTTTCCGGCGGCCAGCAGCAACGGGTGTTCATCGCCCGCGCGCTGGCCCAGAACGCCGAGATTTATCTTATGGATGAACCGTTCGCCGGTGTGGACGCCGCTACCGAGCGCGCGATCATCATTCTCCTGCAGGAACTGCGTTCGCAGGGCCGAACCGTGCTGGCCGTGCATCACGACCTGCAAACCGTTCCCGACTATTTCGACTGGCTGGTGCTGGTCAACCTGCGGCTCGTCGCGGCCGGTCCGACCGAGGAAGTCTTCACGAACGAAAAACTCAGCCAAACCTACGGCGGCCGCCTCTCGATCCTCGCCGACGTCGCCGCCCTGATGGAACAAAAAGTCTCCCCCGGAGCGCTCCGGCATGACTGAGCTCGTCGCATTCCTTTCTCTTTCCGACGCCAACGTCCGCGCGGTCGTGATCGGGACGATGCTGCTCGGCGCGACGGCGGGAGCGATCGGCTGCTTTGCGCTGCTGCGGAAACGCGCGCTCATCGGCGACACGCTCGCTCATGCCGCGCTACCCGGCGTGGTGATCGGCTTCGTAATCGCGGGCGGAAAAGTGCCGTTCGCCCTGCTCCTCGGAGCGATGGTCACCGCGTGGCTGGCGGCGCTGGCCGTGAATTTCATCTCCGCGCGCTCCAAGATCACCAGCGATACGGCCATGGCCGTGGTGCTCTCGGTGTTTTTCGCGGTCGGCGTGGTCGGGCTGACGTTCGTGCAGAAATCGGGCGAAGCCGCGCAGTCGGGACTATCGAATTTCCT
>JAHJDG010000214.1 GCA_018812265.1 bacterium
CGGCGCCCATCGCCTTGCCGCACATCGCCAGATAGGCACCGCCGTAGGCTTTGTGAAGAATGACGGTGATCTTGGGAACGGTGGCCGCTCCGTAGGCGAAGAGCATTTTCGCGCCGTGGCGGATGATGCCGCCGTATTCCTGCTCGATACCGGGCAGAAAACCGGGAACGTCCACGAAGGTGACGAGCGGGACGTTGAGCGCGTTGCAGAAGCGTACAAAGCGAGCCGACTTGGCGGAGGCGTTGATGTCAATGGCTCCGGCCAGCACACTGGGCTGATTGGCCACAATGCCCACGCTGCGGCCGCCGAGTCGTCCGAATCCGACCACGATGTTGGCGGCGAACTGCGGCATGACTTCCAGGAAATCGCCGCCGTCCACGACGTGCGCGATAGCATCCAGAACGTTGTACGGTTCGCGCGGATCATCGGGAATCAGTTCGTCGAGAAACGGATCCGGTGCGAACTCGATCACGTCCCCGCCCGACTGACGGGGGGCGACCTCGGTGTTGTTCTGCGGCAGGAACGAGAGCAGACGCTTGGTGATGTTCACCGCATCGGCGTCGTCTTCGGCGAGAAAATGAGCGACGCCGGAAAGACTGGTGGCGACCATCGCGCCGCCGAGCGCCTCGGCGGTGATGTCCTGACCGGTGACCGCCTTCACCACATCGGGACCGGTGATGAACATCTTCGATTCTTTCTTCACCATGATGATGAAGTCGGTGAGAGCGGGCGAGTAAGCCGCGCCGCCCGCGCACGGTCCGGCGATGATGGAGATCTGCGGAACGACGCCCGAAAGCAACGTGTTGTTGTAGAAGATGCGGCCGTAGCCGTGCAACGAGTCCACGCCTTCCTGAATGCGCGCTCCGCCCGAGTCGTTGATCTGCACGAACGGCGCGCCGCAGCGCAGCGCCTGCTCCATGACGTCGCAGATCTTGCGGGCGTGCATCTCGCCGACCGCTCCGCCGCCGACGGTAAAATCCTGCGCGGCCACGAATGTCAGACGGCCGTTGATCGCACCGCAGCCGACGACGACGCCGTCGGACGGGAACCTCTGCCCTTCGGGATCGTTGCGCGGCACGGCGAAGAGGCCGAGTTCCTGAAACGTGCCGGAATCGAAGAGGAGGGCAATCCGCTCGCGGGCGGAGAGCTTTCCGGCTGCGTGTTGTTTCTGGACGCGCTCGGCGCCGCCCATCTCCCAGATGCGGGAGCGGCGCTCTTCGAGCTCGTGAAGTCTCTGCTTGGTGGTGGACATGGTCTATCGCGTTCGCAAATTGATTCTTTCCAAAGGACTGTCGGGGCAAGGAGGCTTTTCATGCGGAAAGCCTTGCCCCTCAAGTTAAGTTTATAATCTACGCAAAACTTACGACTCTTTCAAGGGGGTCATTTTTACTCCTTTAAGCCACCACAAATACTGAAAGGGCGGCCTTTTCAGGTCGCCCTTGATGTCCACGTGTCGGAGGTGCCGAATCAGAGGTCTTTCAAACTGACGACTTCGATGTCGCCAATGTTCAGTTTCCGTAGCTCAGGTTCGATGACTTCCCGGTCTCCCACTATCACGATGAGCATCTGGTCGGGATGAATGTGCCGCGAAGCGACCTGCGTGGCCGCCGCCCCGTCCACCGCCCGCACCTTGTCGAGATAGGTTGTCCACTCGTCCGCGGGCAGATCATAGACAAATAGCTGGTTCAGACTGCCGGCGATTTCGGTGAACGTCTCGAAGTCCTGCGGATAGCTCTTGGTGAGATCGTCCTTGCTCTTTTTCAACTCGTCGGGAGTCAAAGGCCGCGGCCCGCCGACGTCCCGCAGCTCTTTGAGAAACTCGGCGATGGATTCGTCGGTGACCTCGGTTTGCACCTCGGCATACGCGAGAAACGGCCCGCGCCCCCGCCGGGTGACGAATACGGAGCGCGCACCGTAGGTATAGCCCTTCTCCTCGCGCAGATTGGTGTTGATCCGGCTGGTGAACAGACCGCCGAGGATGTGATTCATGACCTCACAGGACACATATTCGGGATCAGTGCGGCTGATTCCGGCGTTGCCGAGGACGATTGCACTCTGAGGAGCGCGTGGTTTGTCCACGATGAGAATCTTCGTCGCAGCAAACGGTTGCGGATCGGGAATCTCGGGAAGCGTCACCGCGATGGCCTTCCATGACCGGAAAGCCCGATCGAGTTTCTCTTTGGCTTCGGTCAGGGTGATGTCTCCCACTACGACGAATCCGGCGATGGTCGGTGAATACGAGGTCTTGTAGAAGTTCACGATTTCATCGCGGGTTACGGCGTTAACGGATTTCTCAGTGCCGGTTCCCGTGTAGGGCTGAGAATAGGGATGCCCTTCTCCAAAAAGCAGCCGGTAGTAGGCCTTGAGCGCAGACGTGAAGGGCCGCCGGTTCTCCTGCTGAATGCGACCGAGGTAATTCTTGCGAAGCCGGTCGAGTTCTTCATCGGGAAATGTCGGATTGAGCACGATATCCGCCATGAGATCCAGAGCCGGATCGAGATTCTTGCGAAGCACGTTCAGGCTCACGGTGGTGGCGTCGAAGGAAGCTCCCGTTCCGAGGTTCGCTCCCAAAGCTCGCGCTTCATCGGAGATTTGCAGAGCCGTGCGGGTTTTGGTGCCCTCTCGCAGAAGATCGGCGGCCAGCGAAGCCAGACCGGGTCGTTCGACTGGATCAGCGGCCATCCCGACCTTCATGGCCAGATTGATCTGGACCAGTGGCAGAGTATGTTTTTCGACCAACAGCAGCGGCACACCGTTGGAGAGCGTCGCCCGTTGAATAACCGGCGGATGGAATTCGGGATCCGCGCCGCCCTCGGGCAGTGTGGTTTTCACGGGAGGTTCGCCGCTGGCCGTCGGATCCCCCTGCGGCACTGTATAGAGGATGGCCCGGCGGTTCAGGTCCAGCCACTTGCGGGCGAAACGATTCACGTCCTCGACGGTAGCCTTCGTATACCGCTCGAGATCCCACTGGAAGCGATCCGGGGTTCCCAGCCAAACGTTATAGCTGTTGAGACTGTTGGCGCGACCGGAAACCGTCTGAAGGGATCGCACGAAACCCGCCTCATAGCCGGTTTGCGCGCGTTTCAGCTCATCCGCCCTGATGCCCTTGTCGAGCACGTCGCGGAGAATCTCGTCCACCGCTTTCTCCATCTCTTCGCAGGTATGGCCTTCGCGGGCGGTGACTTCGATGTTGAACGTGCTGCCCAACTCTCCCGACGATTGATAAGCGCTGACGTCCTGAGCGATCTGCTTGTCATACACGAGCGTCTTATGAAGCCGCGACGTCTTCCCCGAAGCGAGGATGGTAGCGAGCAGATCGGCTTCGGCGTCGCCGGGAGCGAACAGGGGCGGTGTATGCCAGATGCAATGATAGCGAGGAAGGCTGACAACGTCCTGCGCGACTACGCGCTTGACGCCGTCCAGAGTCGGAACCCACTGCTGCAGGCGATCCACCGGTGGGCCGGGTGGAATCGAGGCGAAATATCTCTCGACAAGCTGCTTGACTTCCGCCGGATCAAAATCTCCGGCAATAGTGAGCGAGGCGTTGTTGGGCGCGTAATACATCTCGTAGAAGTCCTGCACGTCCGCCAGCGAAGCCGCCGCTATATCCTCCATGTAGCCGATCACCGACCAGCGGTAGGGATGGCCCTCCGGGTAGAGCGTCTCCAGCGAAAGCTCATACATCTTCGCATAGGGCTGATTGTCGAGCCGTTGACGACGCTCGTTCTTGACCACGTCGCGCTGGACGGCGAGTTTCTCATCGGTCAGGAGCAGATGCGCCATGCGATCGGATTCCAGCCAGAGAGCCATTTCGAGATAGTTGCTGGGAACGGTCTCGTAGTAGTTGGTGCGATCCTCGTTGGTCGAAGCGTTGTTGTCGCCTCCGATCCGGTCGTAGGGCTCGCTGAAGTCCTCCGGGTAGTGCTCGGAGCCTTCGAACATCATGTGCTCGAAGAGATGAGCGTAGCCGGTCTTGCCGGCCTTCTCGTTTTTCGAGCCGACGTGATACCAGACGTTGACCGTGACGGTGGGGATGGTGTGATCCTCGTGGAAAATCACGTCCAAACCGTTGGAGAGTTCGTACTTTTCGATCTTGAGCGGCGGCAACTCCTGAGCCGTACTCGTTCCGGTCAAGATCAAGAAAGACAAGAGAATCAGAAAGGAGAAAAGAGTGCATGCACGGATCATGATTGCCTCGCGAGATGAGTTGGATGCACGAAGGGATTTCTTTGTGAGAGGCGATTTTCGCAGGAAAAGTTGCGTTACCCCTTTTTCCCCCGAAGACGGGGGGAGCCGAATAACACCTACGCGTGGATGGCGCGGTTGTCGCTGGCCATCAGACAAGCCTCGCGGAACGCCTCGGTGAACGTCGGATGGGCGTGAACGACGCGACCGATGTCTTCGGCGCTGGCGCGGAACTCGAGCGCGACCACCGCCTCAGCAATCATGTCGGCCACCCGCGCGCCGAACATATGCACACCCAACAGTTCATCGGTTTCACGGTCGGCCAGTACCTTCACAACCCCCTCGCTCTCGTTGGCCGCGCGCGCCCGACCCAGCGGCTTGTAGGAGTAGGTTCCAGTCTTGTAGGATCGCCCGCGCTGTTTCAGTTCTTCCTCTGTATAGCCGACGCTGGCCACTTCCGGCCACGTATATACGACTCCAGGGATTGCGCGGTAGTTGATGTGCGGTTTCTGCCCGGCGATAGTCTCGGCCACGAACATGCCTTCCTCTTCGGCCTTATGCGCGAGCATGGCTCCGCCGATCACGTCACCGATGGCGAAAATACCGGAACTGCGGGTTTCGAGACGCTCGTTCACCTGAATGAAACCGCGCTCATTCAGTGTCACGCCCACTTTTTCCGGCGCGAGCTTCTCCGTGTAGGGTCGCCGTCCCACCGCCACCAGACACAGATCGCCCGCGAATTTCACCCGATCTCCCGCCTTGTTCTGCGCCTCGATTTCGACGGCACTACCATTCCGCTTGACACTCTCCACGCGATGACTGAGATAGAACGTCATACCAATTTTTTGCAGCGAGCGCTGGAGTTCCCTGCCCATCGTGCGATCCATGGTCGGAATAATCGAGTCCATGAATTCCACTACGTCCACCTTCGTGCCGAGCCGTGCATACACCGATCCCATTTCCAAGCCGATGGAACCACCCCCGATAATGAGCATTCGCTCGGGGATTTCCGCAAGCGAGAGCGCTTCCGTCGAGGTGATGATGCGTTCCTTATCAATCGTGATATGCGGCAGCGAAGCGGACTTCGAGCCGGTGGCGATCACGGTGTAGGTCGTTTCGATGCGGTCCTCGGTTCCATCGGAGCGATGTACCGCGAGAAGTCCCGGCTTGACGAACGAACCCATTCCTTCGTAAATGTCAATACCGTTCTTGCCCATCAGGTAGCGGATTCCGGCTACAGTGTCGGCAATGACCTTTTCCTTGCGGCTCTGCATCTGCGGCCAGTCTATGTCGAGCCCCTGCACGCGGATGCCATGCGCGGCGTAGCGCATCTTCGCGTTGTAGTAAAGCTCGGACGAATCCAGCAGTGCCTTCGAGGGAATGCAGCCGACATTCAGGCACGTCCCGCCCAGCGAGGGATATTTCTCGATGAGCGCGGTTTTCATACCGAGCTGTGCCGAGCGAATGGCGGCCACGTATCCGCCAGGGCCGGAACCGATCACGGTGACGTCGTATTTCATGGATACCTCACACCTTGAGCAGCAGCCGCATCGGATCTTCGAGAAGCTGCTTGACGTGGACGAGAAAACTCACCGACTCGCGTCCGTCCACGATGCGGTGATCGTAGGACAGCGCGACGTACATGATGGGACGGATTTCGATCTGATCGCCCACCGCCACCGGCCGGCGGACGATGTTGTGCATTCCCAGAATTCCGCTCTGCGGTGGATTGAGAATCGGCGTGGACAGGAGCGAACCGAACACACCGCCGTTCGAGATCGTGAACGTGCCGCCCGCCATTTCGTCGAGCGTGAGTTGATTGTTGCGGGCGCGGGACGCGAGTCGCTCGATTTCCAGTTCGATCTGATCGAACGAGAGCCGTTCGGCGTTGCGAATCACCGGAACCACGAGTCCCTTGGGTGCGCTGACGGCAATGCCCATGTCCACGAAGTCATGGTAAACAATTTCGCTGCCTTCAATGAACGCGTTCAAGGCCGGGAACTCCTCCAGCGCTACGCACACCGCCCGCACGAAAAACGACATGAGCCCCAGCGAAGTCGAGTGTAGTTCCTTGAAACGTTCCTTGTACTTCGCGCGGGCGGTCATGATCGCGCTAATGTCCACCTCGTTGAAAGTGGTGAGCATCGCCGTTTCGTTTTTCACCGCCACCAGCCGCTCAGCTACCTTCAAACGCAACGATGAGAGCTTGTGCCGTCGTTCGGTGCGAATACCTTCCGGCGGTGGAGCGGCAAGCGGAGCTACCTGTGCGGCAGTTTCTTCCTTGACCGGCGCAGGTGCGGTTGGCGGCTCGAAGGCAAGAACGTCGGCCTTGGTGATGCGTCCGTCGCGGCCCGTACCTGTGATCTGCTCGCCGGTAATGCCGCGCTCAGCCATGAGCTTGATTGCAGCAGGCGAAGCGATCTTCTCACTTACTGCGGGCACTATTTGCTCCACGGGAACGGCCGCTTTCGGCTCGGCGGGAGCACTGATGCTTGTGGGAGGAGATACGTCCGTGTCAATCGTGCACGCAACGTCTCCCACCTTCACCGTCGCGCCTTGCTTGAGGTGAATCTCCAGCCGGCCCGCGATGAAGGAGGAAACGGTAAGCGTGGCTTTTTCCGACTCGATCTCGAAAAGCTCCTCGTCCTTGCGAACGTACTCGCCGTCGGATTTAAGCCAGGCCGAGAGCGTAACTTCCGTGACCGACTCACCGGGACTGGGAATAGTGACTTCAGCGATCATATCTGACTCATTCAAAGTTTGTCATGATGGACGTGCGAACGGCTCTCGTTCGGCGAAGGCTCTCTCGATAAGGTCACGTTGCTCTGCCTGATGCTGGACGGGGAATCCGGTGGCGGTAGTGCTCGTCTCTTTACGGCAGACGGGACGAAGCTCGGGCAATGGCAAATGCAACCGCAGGTACGGCCACGCGCCCATATTGGCCGGTTCTTCCTGAACCCAGAGCCATCGCTCTGCCCGATGATAACGAAGAACCAGAGATTCGATTTCTCTGTCCGGCAACGGATAGAGCTGTTCCAAACGAACGATGGCCGTGTCCCAGCGCTGCTGCTCTTGCCGTTTCTCCATTAGTTCATAGGCAATCTTGCCGCTGCACAGCATCACGGTGGCCGCTTCGTGCGCCTCGGCAACGTCCAGCACCGGTTGAAAATTTGTTCCAATCGCAAAATCTTCGAGAGGACTCGTGCACGCGGATGACGAAGGAGACTCTTGGGCGACATGACGACGAGCGGCTTGCGAAACGGCAAGTGAACCTGCTCGCGGAGAACATGGAAAAAATTGGCGGGCGACGTGCAATTGACCACGCGCATATTCAGATCGGCGCATAGCGAAAGATAACGTTCGAGCCGCGCCGAGGAATGTTCCGGCCCCTGTCCCTCAGATCCGTGCGGAAGGAGCAGGACAATTCCGTTCGGCTGCTGCCACTTGGTCTCGGCACTGCTCACGTACTGATCGAGAATGATCTGTGCCCCGTTGGCGAAATCGCCGTACTGCGCTTCCCAGACGGTCAATCCATAGGGATGGGCCATCGCATAGCCGTACTCGAATCCCAGCACTCCATATTCCGAGAGCGGCGAATTAAAAACCCAGAACCGCGCCTGCCGTTCGCTGACGTGAGCTAAAGGAACGTACTTCTCTTCCGATTCCTCGATCTTCACGACGGCGTGACGATGCGAGAACGTGCCGCGCTCCGAATCCTGTCCCGACAAACGAACGGCATAGCCCTCATCAAGAAGCGTTGCATAGGCAAGAAGCTCACCCATTGCCCAATCGAGACGGTTCTTCTCCTCGACCATCTTGCGGCGTTCGTCGAAAATCCGCTGGATCTTTGTGAAGAAATTGGGGCCGGACGGCAAATGATTGATTCGCGCCGCCAGAGATTTCAAGTGCTCGATATCCACGCCGGTCGGCGGCGACTCTCGAAAATCCACTCTGCCGGCGGGGAGAAACTTCAGGGTTTCCTCTTCCAGGAATGTAAGATCCGGTTGAATCTCGATAGTCTTGGACGGTTCGTACTTCTCGTCAAGGTAGGCGCGAAAATCGTCCTCGATCTTCTTTGCCTGATCCCTCGCCATGACCCCTTCAGAAACAAGCCCGTCCACATAGATGCTCATCGGATCGGGATGACGCGCGATCATCTTGTAAAGCAGCGGTTGCGTGAAACGAGGCTCATCGCCCTCGTTGTGCCCATGCTTGCGGTACCCGAGAATGTCAATGAAAACGTCGCGCTTGAAGGTCGCGCGAAATTCCAGAGCCAGGCCGATGACATACACCACCGCCTCGACGTCGTCGCCGTTGACGTGAAACACCGGCGAAAGCGTGACCTTGGCCACATCGGTGCAGTAGGTGCTGGAGCGCGCGTCCCGATAATTGGTGGTGAAGCCGACTTGATTGTTGAGCGCCACGTGTATCGTGCCGCCCACTCCGTAGCCATCGAGAAGCGACATCTGCAGGACTTCATAGACCACGCCCTGCCCGGCGATGGACGAATCGCCGTGAATCAGAATCGGCGCGACCTTCTGAACGTCACCGCCGAAGGTATGATCGAGCTGCGCGCGAACGATGCCTTCCACCACCGGATCCACGGCTTCAAGATGGGAAGGATTCGGAGCCATGCTCAATCGAACCTTCTTGCCCTGCGCCGTTACCTTTTCGCAGGAGTGTCCGAGGTGGTACTTGACGTCACCCGCGTAATCCGACTCCTGAAATCCGCGGCCAAGAAATTCGGCGAAGATCCGCTCGAATCGTTTGTCGAGCACGTTGGCCAGAATGTTGAGCCGTCCGCGATGGGCCGTGCCGATCACGAACTCCTCGATTCCTAAGCCGGCTCCGGTCTCGACAATCGCGTCCAGCGCGGGAATCAGCGCCTCCATTCCTTCCAGCGAAAACCGCTTCTGGCCGACAAACCGGCTGTGCATGAACTTCTCGAATACCACCGCTTGCGTCAGCTTGCGGAGAATGTGCATGCGCTGATCGAGCGTGAACCTCGGCCGGTTGCGGCTCGCTTCCATGCGTGATTGCAGCCACTCGACGACTTTCGGATCACGGACATACTTGAATTCCACCGCCACCGACCGCGTGTAGGTTTCGCCCAGGAGCTTCACGATCTCACGGAGTGTGGCCGGTCCCAGTCCCACCGTGTTTCCCGCCTGAAAAACCGTGTCCAGGTCTTCCGCTCCCAAACCGAAGCGGTCGAGGGTCGGTGGATCATCATACTGACGGCGGGTGCGCACGGGATTGGTCTTGGTGAAGAGGTGGCCGCGTTGGCGGTAGGCGCCGATCAGGTTCAACACTGCCGTTTCCTTGGCGAACATCTCCGGCACGCGGAGGGTCGTATCGCCGTAGGTACGGCGCGCGAACTCAAAGCCCTCGAAGAAACGCCGCCAGCCGACATCCAGCGTCGCCGGGTCTGCGAGGAAACGCTCGTAGTAGGTCTCGATCACTGCCGGATCGGCATTATTGAGGTAGCTAATGGAATCGTCCATGAAAAAAGTCAGTCTTTCGAGCAATCCACTTGAACGAACGTGCACTTACTTTGCGCCTTGCCCATGTGTGCAGTATAGGAATTTATCTGATAAAAAACAAGCGAAACATCGCTGCATGTAGACTCTTATTTCCACGCTGCACGAGAAGATAAGTTGCCGAAAAACGAAGCGCACGGATGGTACAATAATCCGTGCGCTCGCATTTCCCGTGCCGAAGAGAGGCAATCTGTATGAGAGTGACTCATTATTGACCCGAAATCAGCCTCGATAGAATGTCCATATGTTCAATTGGGATATACAGTCCCAAAAAAATGAGAACCAGTCCCGCAACGGTCTCGCATCGTCTTCCCAATGCCGCCGAAATTCGCCCCGCCAGCAGCATGGCAATTAATGTGGCCAGCGCCGACACGACTCCGATGGTGAGAACTGCCGCCATGAGAGGCGCTTCCACGGCCGGCAGAGTCACGCCCGCCGCCAACGCATCCAGGCTCACGACCAGCGAAAGCCCGATAAGCGGAAGCCCGCGCGTGATGTCCGCGCGGGCCAGTTGTTGTCCGGAGTCATGGCGGGCCAGATAGATCATCCGTCCACCGATCAGAACCAAAAGCGCACAAGCCACCCAGTGGTCATAGCGCTGAATGTGAACGAGAAACAGCGAACCCACCAGCGCCCCTCCCCAGCTCATGAGACTCTGAAAAAGTCCGAAATGGAACGAGAGCCGGAACACCTGCTTGGCCGACCGGCAACGAATCCCCACCGCCGCTCCCACCGAAAAGGCATCGGCGGAGAGGGCGAAGGCCAGAATGAAGATTTCCAGTGTGGGCACGATCGAAATACGCAAACGATCCGTTAGATATGTTCCACCGCCAGCATCCGCGGACTGCCCAAGGCCTCGTCTACGTAGTCGTGAATGGCCGCGGTCAACTCAACGATCTTACTCTCGACAATGTCCGAAAAACCCTCTCCATGACCGAAATCGGCTCCGCCGAGCGTGAACATCATCGCCATCGGCGCGCAGCCATAGATGGCTTTCGCCAGCGCGAGAATCGAGCGCGGCTGAAAATCATGTCCCAGACCCAAAGCGGGTTCCGCGCTCGGCAGAAGCGAATGGCGATTCACGTTTCCCGGCGGTGTCGCGGCATCGGCATCCACAAACACCACCAGCCGGGCCTGGCTGATCGGCTCCGCCAGTTCGGGAGTGAGTTCGCGGACGGCCATGCAACGCACGCGCAGCACCGGAAAATGACCGGACAATCGCTCGGCGGCCGCCGGTCCCACGCCGTCGTCGCGACGGTAGCGGTTGCCATATCCAATGACGAGAATCTCGCTCACGAAGACCGCGCCACCTCGCTGAGCAATTCACCCGACTCCGCGAAGAGCTGAATCGTCAGCGGCATTTTTCCGGCGGCGTGCGATGAGCAACTCAGACAGGGATCGAACGCCCGCACCACCGCTTCCACGCGATTCAGCATGCCTTCCTGCAGGCGGTTGCCGTCCACGAACGCCCGCGCCACCTGCAGGAGCGATCGGTTCATCGCCAGATTGTTGTGGCCGGTGGCAATGATGAGATTGGCCGAGAGCATCACTCCCTGCTCGTCAATCTTGTAGTGGTGGATGAGCGTTCCCCGCGGAGCCTCGGCCACGCCGACTCCGTCGAAACTGTTGGGAACCGCCCACGCCCGCACGTGCTTGTTCAGGATACCGTCGTCGGTGAGCAGTTGCTCCATGCGCTCGATGCAGTGCAGGATCTCGATCAGTCGCGCCCAGTGGTAGTGGAAGGAACTCAGGCATGGGTGTCCCGTCAACTCGCGGAAATCGTCGAGTTCGATGTCCGCCAGCGGTGTGCCGCAGCGATCCGCCACGTTGAGCCGCGCCAGCGGGCCCACCCGGTACATGCCCTGCGGATATCCCATCGGTCGGTAGTACGGAAACTTCGTGTAGCTCCACGGTTCCACCGCCTCGGCGATGATCTTGTGGTATTCGATCGTGTCGAGCTTGTTCACGATGATGTTACCCGCCGAATCCATCACCCGCAGGAATCCGTCGTAATGTTCGAGGTTCCCCTCGTCATCCACCAGTCCCAGAAAGAGCGAGGGGAAATTGCCGAAGGCCCCGATCTCGACCTCGAACTTCTCGATGGTCTTTTTGAAACGCGTGAGCGTTCGCATGGCGATCTCTCTCGCTTCGGGCAGCGCCGACAGGATCTGATCGCGGTGCTCGGCCGTCAGCGGTTCGCTGACTCCGCCGGGAACGATCCACGCCGGATGAACGCGCTTGCCGCCCAGTTGTTCGATAATCTGCTGACCGAACTGGCGAAGCCGGATGCCGTCGCGGGCCGTTTCGGGATCGGCGGCCAAAACACCGAACAGATTTCGGGTCGCCGGATCGTGATCCATGCCGAGCAAGAGATCGGGAGACGAGAGATGGAAAAAGCTCAGCGCGTGCGACTGAATCATCTGCGCCAGATTCATCGTCTGCCGCAGCTTCTTCGCCGTGGGCGGAATCTTGACCGAAAACAGATCGTCACAGGCTTTGGCCGAAGCGACCAGATGGGACACCGGACAGATCCCGCAGATGCGCGCCATTAACGGCGGCATCTCGTAGAACGGCCGGCCCTCGCAGAATTTCTCGAAGCCGCGGAATTGCGTAACATGCAACATCGCCTGTTCCACCACGCCCTGTCCGTTGAGATGGAGCGTAATGCGCGCATGGCCCTCGATGCGCGTCACGGGTTCGATGACCAGCGTCTTGTCTTTGGTATCTTTCTTCATTTTCCGAATCGCGTCATGGTGGTGGGTTCGGGTGTGCGACCTTCGAGCAGTTCGGTCAGCACGTAAAAAATCGCGTCGGCCGGCGGCGGACAGCCGGGAACGTGCACGTCTACTCGTACGATCTCATGGATCGGCCGCGACTTGGGCAGCAGCGCCGGAACGCCCTGATCGGGAATCCGCGTCGGACGGTCCGTGTTGTCGCGGTAACTGCGTTCCAAAAGGTCCTGGACTTCGTGCAGATTGCGCATGCCGGGAACGTTGGCCGTGACGGCGCAGTCCCCCAGCGCGATGAGCAGCCGCGTGCGGGAGCGAACGTGCTGGAGTTTCTCCAAGTCATCGTCCGTGCTCACCGCTCCTTCGATCAGCGTGATGTCCACGTCCGCCGGGAACTCCTTGACGTCCACCAGTGGACTGTAGACGATGTCCACGTGATTCGCGAGCTCAATCAAGCGCTCGTCAATATCCAGAAGCGACATATGACAGCCGGAACATCCGTCCAGCCATAACGTCGCCAGTTTCAGCTTGGCCATTACTTCCGTTCCTCCTCGCGCATCGTGGTCAGGTAAGGCAACAGGTCGCGGCGCTCGAGCTTTTCGGCGAACGAGCGGCCTTTCTCCATGATCGCGGCGGTTGGACACACCTGCGCGCACTTGCCGCAGCGGGTGCAGGTGGTCGAGTCGCCCCACGGCTGGTCGAGATCGCTGACCACGCGGGCAAACACGCCGCGGCGCATGATATCCAGTGTGTGCGCTCCCTCGATCTCCCCGCACGCGCGAACGCACCGCTGACAAAGAACGCAGCGATTGTTGTCCGATACGAACCGGTCGTGCGTGGCGTCCACCAGGAACTTCGGATAGCGGTAGGGGATCCGCACGTGATCTATGCCCAGCTTCTCGGCCAGACTCTGCAGATCACAATAGCCGTTGGCGATGCACACCGAGCACACGTGGTTGCGCTCACTGTAGAGCAGTTCGAGGATCAGCCGCCGGTAGCGGTCGAGCCGTTCTGAGCGGGTCATCACCTCCATGCCCTCGTGCACCATCGTCACGCAGGCCGGAGCCAGTTTATACCATCCTTTCACCTCCACCAGACACAGCCGGCATGCGCCGAGCGTCGAAAGCCCCTCGAAGTAGCACAGTGTCGGGATGAAGATATTGTTCTCTCTCGCGACTTCCAGTAAAGTCTCGCCGTAACGCGCGCCCACCGGCTTGCCGTCCATCGTCAGAGTGATGATCTGGAAAGGTTGTCCGATCATTTCGCGTCCCTCCCGCGGATTTCCTTCGCCGCTCCGTTCAGGTGCGCATCATACTCGTGACGGAAGAAGCGCAGCGTGCTGAATACCGGATTGGGCGCCGACTGGCCAAGACCGCATAGGCTGGCGTTCCGCAAGAGATCGCCCAGTTCTTCCAGCAGCTTGATGTCGTCACCGTTGGCTTCACCGCGCAGGATCTTCGCCAGCAAATCGTGCATCTGCGCGGTTCCCACGCGACACGGAACGCACTTGCCGCACGACTCGGTCATGCAGAATTCCATGAAATAGCGGGCCACGTCCACCATCGAGGTGGCGTCGTTGATGACGACCATGCCGCCCGAGCCCATGATCGAGCCCAGCGCCGCCAACGATTCATATTCCACGGGAGCATCGAGATGCTCGGCGGGAATGCAGCCGCCCGATGGGCCGCCCGTCTGCACCGCCTTGAACTCGCGGCCGCCGGGAATACCGCCGCCGATATCATAAACGATTTCGCGCAGCGTCATTCCCATCGGTACTTCGATCAGACCCGAATGCCGGATGTGTCCGGCCAGCGCGAAAACTTTGGTGCCCTTGCTTCTCTCCGTGCCGATGGCGGCGAACCAGTCGCCCCCGTTGCGAACGATGGTCGGAACGTTGGCGAACGTCTCGACGTTGTTGATGAGCGTCGAATGTCCCCACAGTCCGCTCTCGGCGGGATAGGGCGGACGGGGACGGGGAGTGCCGCGCTTGCCCTCGATGGAGGCAATGAGTGCGGTCTCTTCCCCGCAGACGAACGCTCCCGCGCCTACTCGGATCTCGACGTGGAAATCGAACGTCGTGCCCATGATCTGGTGGCCCAGAAACGTGGTGGCTTCCGCCTGCTTGATGGCTTTTCGCAGTCTCTGAATGGAGAGCGGAAACTCCGCGCGAACGTAAATGTAACCTTTATTCGCGCCCACCGCATAGGCGGCGATGGCCATGCCTTCGAGCACGCGGTGAGGATCGCTGGTCAGAACGCTGCGATCCATGAACGCGCCCGGATCGCCCTCGTCGGCGTTGCAGACGACGTACTTCTGTTGACGGCCCGCCTTGGCCACCGTCGTCCATTTCAGACCGGCGGGATAGCCGGCTCCGCCGCGTCCGCGCAGGCCGCTCTTGGCCATTTCCTCGATCACCTCGGCCGGTGTCATGAACGACAGCACCTTGAACAGCGCGTGATATCCCTTGGCCGCGATGTAATCGTCAATGTCTTCGGGATTGATGCTGCCGCAGTTTTCCAGCACCACTTTCTGCTGCCGCTCGAAAAACGGATCGTCAAGCGGAAAGGCCAGCCGCTGAACCGGCTCGCCGCCCAGATGCTCGATGATCTCGTCGGAGTCTTCGCGTTTCACGCCGCAGTAGAGGACGCGATCCGTTTCCACCGCCACCGCCGGACCGCCGAAACAGGGTCCTATGCAGCCGACGCTCTTGACCAGACACTGCTCTTCCATCCCGCGTTTTTTCACGGAGTCGCGCAGAGCCTGCAAGACCTCATCGCTGCCCGCCGACAGACAGCCCGCCGCCACGCAGACGTGAATGCGGTGCTTCCTCTGAGCGAGTTGTTCCTGAACCCGCTCGCGAACCTCGGTCAAATCTTCAAGAATCATGGTGGACCATCTCCTTGAGCCGCGCGACCAGCTCATCTTGAGTCAGCTTGCCCACGATCTTGTCGTCGAACATGGCCACCAGCGCCAGACCGCACGCGCCGAAGCACCGCACCGCCGAAAGATGCAGCTTGCCGTCGGCGGTGGTCTCTTCGGGACGCACGCCCAGTTCCTGTTCGATTCGTTCGAGGAGTTCGGGCACCCCTTGGATGTAGCAGGCCGATCCGGTGCACACGCTGCACTGATGCTGGCCGGGGGGATTGATCTTGAAATCGTGGTAGAACGTGGCTACGCCGTACACTTTGCTCAGTGGCAGTCTGAGCGAATGGGCGATGGACTGCAGGGAGTCGCGATCCAGGTACCCGAACGTATCCTGCACCACGTGAAGAACCTCGATGAGGCCGGTGGGGGCGTAGCCGTGCCGCCGCATCTCGGCTTGAACGATCTTCCACCTCCGGTCCGCGGAGGCGGGAAGAGGTTTTCGGAAATCCAGTATCATTCGCAATGACCTATCGGTTGTCTCACAGCTAACCGGGGAACTCAGATATTACGATCGGCCCCGGCCGGTACTGGCTAACTTTGGATTGAAGACTCCAATATAAGAAAAAGTGAAAAAAAGCGCAAGCAGAAACGATGGGAGCTTCTCTGGTTATGTGCTTGAAATATATGTATCTTAAAGTGACTTTCAAGTTCGCCGAGGCATACCAAAGAGAGGCGGAAGAAAAGCCGAAATCCGACAGCCGAAAAACGGAAGAGTCGGATTTCCTTCTCCCCCCCGTTTAGGACCTATCTCGAAATAATACGATTCCAGATAAGGGATGCGGCGGCGAAACACAGCAGGGCGAAGTGTGCACGTAACGTTTTCTCGAAGCGCACGAGCAGTTTGCGATAGCGATTGAACCAGCTATGGCAGGCTTCAA
>JAHJDG010000215.1 GCA_018812265.1 bacterium
CCATAGCGGCTACGAGATTCACTTGAGTTGAAATGAAGCAGGTTTTCAACGGATTTTGCGTTGGTCAATATTTCAGCACTGTTGACTTGGGTGAGTAAAGCAATCGTTTCTTGCCAAAGGGGTTCTTGGGGGAAGGGAATTTCCTGAGTATTTTGCGCCCTCATCTCAATCTCCATCTACCTTTTTATATACTAATCAAATGTTTAGTCAAGAGAATTGGACAGAATTCTTTATGATTTGCAAAAGAGTTACGTCCCGAAAAACGTCCGTGTGTTAACTATGCCGAAGGCTATAGGCAATCCGACTGTAGGGCCTTATTGGGCTTATTCGCCGGTGCGCCCGACATACATCTCTTTGCCGGTAATGGGATTGAGGTAGACGTCTATCCCGTTCTCATGCCTCAGATACTTCATTCCTTTCCGGGGATATGCTCAGTTGGGACGAACGCAAACGTCTGACTTAACGAGCCCACAAACCTCCAATCCGATGGCATCACAATCTGCTTGACTTAACTACCAACGAGACGACAGTACCAGCTTGGACTACTTATTGCTATTGAGTGGTTCGCGGAGTAATAATGTACCAATAACCATGGCGCCAACCAGCTCCGCCTGGGCCACCTCTATAACCGGGTTTGCCAACATACTTGGATTCCCATGCGCGAGCCTCAGATTCTGAATTGAATCTGACCTGTTTCCAGTCTGGAGGATTCCCATGCTCTATTTTTCGTCGGTCTGGATCATCTGTTAAGCCTACGTACCATGTCATTTCAGTTCCCCTCTCTCCATGTAGTTACAGTCCAACTCCCTACCTGAACCTCGCGGTGCCTAGCCGCGTAGTTTTCCTGGCGATTGTTGGGCGCTTTCACGCTGGGTGAAATCTATCCTCTTTGTGAGCCTTTTCAATGTAGGTGATGAAACGTGATGGAACGAGATCAGGAACGCCAGTCCCCTTGTAGAGGTTTCTGAACATGATGGAACCTGACCGCTTTCTCGCATGGAAAAGGTGAAGTTCGTCTACCGCCCGAGTCGCAGAAACGTAGAAGAGTCGCGCTTCTTCAGCCAGCCGGTTCGAATCGCCGTCATCTCGCGGCAAAGTGCCTTCCTCTAGTCCCAAAACACAAACCACTCGTGCCTCCAACCCCTTTGCGCCTTGGAGCGTCATGATACGCACACTATCCCCTTGACCTTGAGGGGATACCTGTTCAAAGAGCGCGCCCCATGCATTTGCTTCGTCCAATATTGCTGTCGGAGTCTTCCAGACTCCTAATGCGTCGATCACACTCGATATGAATGCTGATGCGTTTTCCTCTGGAAGAAGAGCAAGAAGATTCGAGAACGCCTCGTGTGCATCCTTGAGCAGTCGCGTCTTGTTCTTGACTTGGACAAGCGAAGCCCAAAGGTCATTTGCCTGCTCGGATAAGCCCGGCTTCCACAACTCACTGATCTCTCTGAGCAGTATCTCCCTCTCTTGCCTCTTCTTGGGTGTCCGCACCCGCGGCGACGGGACGGCGGGATTATTGTCTATGAAGGCCTGGAGACACAAGCGTAGGCATAGTCCGTCATTGGGATTCCTGAGCCAACGTCCGAGAGTAGCAATCGTTGATAATCCTTCCCCTGGCATTGCAGGGGGAGCAGTGAAAGGAATTCTATCCTGCAACAAAGCCTTACAAACCGCTGCCGCGAATCCTCGATGCGGTACCAGTATAAGAGCGTCGCGGGAGGGTAGTGCGCTCTTGATTATCGACCGGACAATCATCGCTTCCTTCTTGTCGCTGGCCGCACTGTGCACCTGAATCCTCGGCCCATTCGTCACCTTGTATGTGAACGGTCCTTTTTTAATACGGCCATCGTCGAAACTGGAGATTACGCATGTGGCCCCCTCGAGTATGTGTTGATGACAGCGAAAGGATTCCCCGAGCGCTTTCACCTTGGCGGTGTCACCGAAATCCTCTTTAAAGCGGCGGATAAACTCCGGCGATCCTCCTCGCCAGGAATAAATGCTCTGATCATCGTCGCCGACAACAAAGAGACCGTCAATGTGTCTCTGCGACAAGAGCCGAATTAGGTCGAACTGGGCCTCGTTGATGTCTTGGTATTCGTCCACAAGCAGGTGTCGGCACTGAGCTTGATACTTTTCCAACAAGTCGGTATGTCTCCCCAGTAAGGAGCAGGTTAGAAGGATCTGGTCATCGTAATCGATTGCAGAACACGCGCGAAGCAATCGTTTGTACTCTCGGCAGATGGCGCACTTGTTTTGTTCTGCACGTTCGCAGTTGCCCAGTCGCCGGCAGGCCGTCGTCTCCTAGGCTTGTTTCCTGGTCAATCCAATGAGTTGTGCGGCATCCTCGCAGAGGAGACGCTGTAGCTCGGGTGAAGTCACAACCGTTTCGCACTTGAACTTCAGCTTTGCCAAGTCATCTTGAAGAATCCTAAACCCGAGACTATGCATCGTACAGATGTATTTGGGTTGTTGGCGCGGATCGATGTAAAGTTCTGGTCGTGTCTCGTCGGATATTAGGTCCCGCATGTTTTTTGCGG
>JAHJDG010000216.1 GCA_018812265.1 bacterium
ACACGCGCACGCGGCAGGCGCTGCTCGAGTCACCCGTCGCCCGCCACTCGTGATAGCCATCGTTGGCCGTTCCCAAGACGACGCTCTCCCACGTTCCGCCGGGGTAGGTGCGATTGAGCTCGATGTTCATGAGTCCCGTGACGTTCTCCGTCGTCCAGGTGATCGGAATCACGTCGCCGAGCAGGTAGTTCTCCCCGCCGTTGGGAGCGGTCACCATCGCGGTCGGCACGGTGACGCTGAAGTTGGCGTTGGACGTGTCGCCGACGATGGTCGTCACCGTTCCCATGATACGGATTCTCGCCGTCGTGGTCGCGCTTCCGGCCACCGTCCAGAGGTACGAGCCGGTATTGGGTGCGCTGCCGGTGATCGTGGACCAGGCGCCCCCCGGATAGCTGCGATTGATCTCGATCCGCACGTTTTCGGATAGATTCGCGCTCGTCCACTGGATCGTCTGCGGCGTGCCCACGAGCCACGACTCCCCGCCGTTGGGAACCGTTACCATGAGCGAACCCGGATTGGTGGTCACCTCAGCCCAATTCGCCTGCAAAATCTCGCGGTTGGACGAGTTCTGCACGAATGCCACCACGCTGAGGTCCTGATAGGACCATGAGCTGCTGCAGTTCAGATAATTGTCGAGCGTGTACGATTGCCCGTTGGCAATCGTGAAGCTCTGTCCGGGATTCGCATTCGGGTAGGCGTCGCGGAACGGATCGGGAAACGTCGTCTCACCGTTCGATCCGGGGGGATAGGTGTAGGTGACCAGATCGGTGATGAGCATGACGTACAGACGGTAGTTCGAGCCCGTCATGTCCTGATCGGCGGTCACGGTGGCTACGAAATGAATCTGCGTCGGAGAAACCGGCACCGCCGACACGGCGATTGTGCACGGCGAAGGAGTTGCGTAGCGCGTGCGGATGTTGCTTCGCAGCGTGGTGGGACTGGCCGGTGATGGCTGAAGCGTGTAGTCAACGAATATGTCGGGAACCGAGGACACGCCGTAGTAGTTCGTGCGGGCGGTGTTCTCCGAGACGTTCCACACATAGAACGGATCTGAACTGCTCGGCCACCACGGGTGATAGCTGATCTTGATGACCGTGTCGCGGGTCATCAAGCTCAGCACGGAATGAATGCCGGGATTATATGTTGCGCAGGGATCGCATCCTACGTTGGTGAAGTGCTCCACCAGAACCACTTGCCGGGGAGCGGAAACAGCGGACGGGGCGGAAGCCAGGACTACCAGAAGCGCTCCGGCCCATAGACAGACCATATGCCAAGTTTTCATGTGCGTCGTTCGTTTTCATGGTGAAAATCAATTCGCCGCCACCACAATGAAAAATCGCAATTCATCCGTTGCCGGCAACAGCACCTCGCTGGATGCCGTCGTCGTTTCCAGAACCGAGAAGGGTCCTTCCGGATTCTCGGAACTGTAGACTTTATACTCGGAAGCGCCGGTCGGCATCCACGTCAGGCGAAGTTCGCCGGTTTCGATCACGTCCATCGTGAGATCGCTCACCGGAATCGGCGGGACAATCTCCGGCAATCCGAAGATCACCACGTCGTCCACGTACCAGCCTTCGAGCGCGCCGCTGTTGTCGCTGCCGAACCGGAACCGCACCTGTACGTCGTGTCCCGCATAGGCGTCGAGCGAAACGTTCTCTTGCGTCCATCCGATGCTGCCTGAGAAACACGGTGTGCGGCAGGAAAACGGGCCGGTGTAGGGGGTACTTCCGCCAGCCGTACAACGCGAGACCTTGTTGTAGGACGGGCTCAGCGTCAGAAGCTGCTGCCACGCTCCGCCGTCCACTGAAATATCCACCACCCCCGCGTCATAGGCCGAGTCGGGATAGTAACCAGACACTTCCGCCTGAATCCAGTGCCAGAACGAGAGCGAGGCTTGCCCCCGCAGGTACACACTGGGACTCACCAATCCGCCATACGCATGAGTGGCATAGGTTCCGGTGCCGGTGTCGCCGAATTTCCACGAGCGGACTCCGGCGTGGCTCATCTCGCTCGAAACGTGCCATTGATTCGCCCATCCCGTCTCGACGGCGGCGGTGGTCCATTCGCTTTGGCCCGACTCCATATCGTCCGCGAAGAGAATACCCAAGACGGCGAATTCGAAGGTATCGCTGACCGCCGTGTTGGCGCTGTCGGAAGCGTCGGTGGCCGTTACGAAATAATAGACGATGGTTCCCGCCGGAAATCCGCCGAAATTCACCGACCAGATATTCCCGGAAACGTTGGTCATGGCCGCACCGCTGAAGTTGGTTCCATTGAATCCGTAGTGCAGCTCCGCATTCGCCACGCCCGAGTTGTCGCTGATCGTCGCGGTGAGCGTGTAGGGTCCGGTCTCATCGTCCGTGTTAGACAGGGGAACAAACGAAACGTTCGGCGGCCAGATGTCCGGGCCGGAGGTGACGACCGACAGGTCGGCGACGTAGGTAAGCTTGTTGAACGCAGTCACCGTGAGCTTGACGATTTCGCCGATGGGAAGATCGCCCGCAATGGGAATGCTGGCCGCACCGCCCGCGTTCGTGTAGGCCGCGCCGAACAGCGTCGTTCCCTGCGAGATTGCACAGAGCGCGCCGGTCACGCCTGATACGGTCACGTCAAACGTCGGTTGGCCGAAGAATATCTCGCCGACATGGGCTACCGACATGGCCGTCGGCGTGTTTGTGCGCACCGGCACCGAGGGATCGCCGAAGATGTGCCACGTGTTGTACATGTTCACGCCCGAGGTGCCGCTCATATCTATCATTCTGCACGAGGAGTTGTAGCACAATCCGCCGACGGTGTGCTTGGCTTCCGCGATGAGCAGATCGCTGAACTCATCCTGAGCGTGCATCGGCGGAACCCAGTCCTGATCAATCGAAGACATGTAGGCGGCCAGCGCGCCGGAGGGCTCGCCGCCGGTAGTCGCGCGCAGCCACGCTTCGCCGAAACAGGTGTAGCCACTGAAGTGACCGTTCTGGCAGGCCACGCTGAAAATGAGCGGCAGACGATTGGCGTTGGTCAGCGCGCTCACGTTGGTAGTGGAAAATCCGGTGGTGGACCAAGCTTGTATGGAACCGTGGCCGACGTAGTTGATCACTCCGCGCCCCGCGTTCACCGCGGTCGTTACCTGCGCAGCCGTGGCGCCCGGATCGTAAATCTGGTCCACCGTCGTGTAGGTGTAGGAGAGCAGATCATTGCGGATGTAGCCCATGTGCACGTAATCGGCTTCGCCGTTGTGGCCGATGCCTGCGCCTTCGTCCGAGGCGATTCCCGTTGCCGCGCGATACCACATCCCGCCGACTTCCGCGTTGCGTTCGTATTCGATGGAGCGCTCGACCTGGGTGATGACGTGCGCGCCTGACTCCGCCGAGAACCGTCCGATAAAGATGTCCGGATAATCGTCGCCGCCCGCCACCTTCGCATAGGACGGATCGGAGGAGCCGCCCGAAGCCGTGGGGGTGGCGACCTGGGTGGCGTCGCCGACCAATATCACGAACGCCAGTGCGCCGCCGCTGGACGTGTAGAAGTTCTGAATGTAACTTGTAATGTTCGACGAGTTGTTGCCGATCGCGGAAACGTTGACGATAGTGGTGGGAATTCCCTTTTGGATTTTCCACTCGACCAGCGGCTGCATTTCGTCCATGAAGTCAGCATAGCTGATGATGAGCAGTTCGCCCTGTTCCATGACCGGCACGTAGTCGAGAGCCGAGCGCGCCCGGTCGTAGTTCAGGAAATGCCGCCGGTAGATGCGGTCGAATTCGGGGTCCATCCGCTCGGGAAGCCCGGTGCGCGGAAGCACGTTCACGTTATCCCGCCCGGTCGCGCGCACTTCCACCGTGATCGAGGTGTACACACGCAGGAGGTTCTGCACGGGCTGATACTGAAACGCATTGACGTCCACCACCGTCCCGCGCACGTCGCGCAGAATGTACGGTTCACGCAGCGTAGCGAGCTCCGCCGGATACCACGCGTCTTGCGAGTACACCGGCCCGAACGAGTAGGGAACGTCAGCGGGATTCACCGTTCGCGGCAGGCTGCCCTTCGAGGGAACCACGCGCGTATTCGGAAAATCGCGATACTCGGAACTGAGCACGCGAATCTCCATTCGTGCGTCGCCGGGAATCATCAGGCTGCGGCAGAGGCGGGGCAGTTCCGGTTCGCCTGCGTTCAGGAGAATGCTCTCGTGGGGAAGGCCGAGTTTCAGGTAGCTCTGCCCCTCGATCTCCACGGTCTCCCGTGAGAATCCCGCGATCTCGAACCGCAAGACCGTCCGCGTCTCGCTGGCCGAGACCACGGTTACGGCAACATCCTTCGCCGCCTGCTTCATCTCCACTCGCTCCGCCGCCCAGAGCGTCAGCGGCAATGCGAGTAAGAGTAGAACAACAATCACAACCTGCTTCATGCGAAAGCTCCTCCGATGTGTCGGGCTTTGAATCAAGCCCCAATCCGCAACAGGACTGACCCCCGCTGCGCTCAATAGTCCCTTCTTATCCTATCCTGTAAATTTAAGCAATAATCGGGCGGTTCACAAGGGGAAAGAGCCTGGTCGGCGAGGTCGCCGCTGAAATAGATTAGCTCTGGACCATTCATGTCCACCTTTCTGGACGATCTTGTAGAATATGACACAGGGAGTCAAGTCTCACGCCACCTCTCGCCGAAAATGTCCCGCGGCTGCCGGACTCCGTTGAATCCGCAGACGGTTCGGCACGGAAACGGGGCGCGAAACAATTCGCGCCCCGGAAATAGGAGATAATTCCGTCGGAAAATCGTCGTCGTGCGGCTATTTCATTTCCGCCAGCATTTCGAGCGAGCGCTTCGGATTCATGAGCTTGACCATGCGCTCGCCAGCCGGTTTCTCGTCGGCGGCGTTCACGATCAGATCGCGAAGCTGCGCCACCGTCAGGTTGGGCTTCTTGGCCAGCAGTTTTCCGGCCAGATTCTGCACGTTCGGTGAAGACATCGAAGTTCCCGACAGCTTCATCATGTCGCCGCCCGGAACATAGCTATTCACCTCGAAGCCGTTTCCGTAGATATCCACCTTGCCGAAGCTGGTGAAATTGGTCTCATCACCGGCCTGATCCACCGCACCGATGGAAAGAATGTTGGGCAGGTCGAACGAGCTCGGATAGAACTCCTCGAACACCACGTCGGCATCGGTGTTGCCCGCCGAGGTCAGGAACAGGATATCGGGCGCGTTCTTGAAGGCGTCGAAGAGACCATCGTAGGTGATCTGGTAGATTTCGCGGGCCAGCGCCTTGCGCTCTTCGGGAGTGCCACCCGCGTTGTGCTGCTCGAGAGCGTATTCAATGCTCTTCAGCGAACCGCCCCAGCTCATGTTGACCACGCGGACGCCGTTCTTCTTGAAGTACTCCACCGTCTCCTTGGCCGCCTTGGCTTCCTTCTGAGCCAGTTCAACAGTCGGGAGTTCGGGAATCATGTGGTAATCGAACGTCAGCCGCGCCACCAGAATCCGCGCCGCCGGATTGCCCGCAGCCGCGATGCCCGCCACGTGCGTGCCGTGGCAGTAGTTACCGTACTTGCTGACTCCCTCGATAAACGGCTTAACCTCATCCTGCTTGAGCGTGGCCAAGTGCGCGCGCAACTCTTTGGCTTCGTCGCTGTCAATGTTGGCCTGAATGTCGGTGAGTCCCTTCATCCGGCTCTGCAGAAGCGGCCGGTCGGTGGAGAGGTCGCCCACGTCGAACAGCAGCGGGATTTCCTTGTCGGAATGCAAACTCCAGGCGATGCCGTGCACGTCGTCCACGAATCCGTTGTTGTCATCGTCCTTGTTGTTGCCCGGCTTTTCCTTCGTGTTCGTCCACATCTGGCCGGTCTTGTTGAAGATGTCGGCGTCGGTGCCGCTGTCCCACACCGCCAGCACCACCGGTTTCAGGTTCTTCTCGCCGGACAGGTCCACTTCGCGGGCCGCCCAGATGTCGGCCTTCACAACCTCATGGGCCTTGATATACGCGTCATAGATCTCCGTCACGACGTGCTTGTGGGGAATGTAGTAGTGGATCGTGTAGACGTTGCCGAGCAGTCCTTCAGCCACGTCGCGGCTGATCTCGCCGCCGCTCTTTTCGATCATCGGCTGGACGGTTTCGTTGACCGCGCCGAGAATCAGGTTCTCCGAGAGAATCTCCGATCCACCCTTGGCCTGCTTGACGTTGGCTTCCACGATCTCGTAGGGAAGCGGATTCACGAGTTCGGTCAGCGCGGCCTTCAGGTCGGCCTCGAAGTCCGTTCCCGCCTTTTTCTTGGCGGCAATGTAGGCCTGGGTGTATAACCCCATCGTCAGCTTGGTCGCTTCCTTATCTTCCAGTCCCTTGCGCTTGGCCAGATGGGCAAGGTACGTGTCAAAATCCTCCTTCAGGAGCGCGATTGTGCCGAGGGTCGAATAGTAGCCCTGAACCGTGGTTTTGTCTTCGATGTCGTAGGTGGCCAAGTCCTTCTCCAGATCGCGCTTGATTTCGTCGGCCAGTTTCATAACCGCCGCGTCATTCCGAAGGAACTCCACCGCCGTACCCTCGATCTTGTAGGTGTAGCGGGGCAGGTCATCGAGCTTGGTGATCTTGATCTTGTCGGCAGCGGCGCAGAGTACAAACGCTCCCGCCACAAGAATCACCAGTACGCTCAGAACTCCTCGGGTCGTCAGACGATCTTTCATCTTCTTGGTTCCTCTATGGTTTCCACAGGATTTTGCGTGACTTATGCAAGAAACAAATATAGCAATGTTGTAGAACGTTGTCAAGGCACTCGCCCTATGTCAAGTTCAGCAATATCTATCCCGTAAAGCAAAGGACTCCCTACACTTGGCAGGGAGCCCTTGCGATTGCTCTTGACGGACGTGTCTATCTCATCGGAATGCGGTTTCGCGCAACCGCCGTTCCATCGGAGGAGACGACGATGTAGAACAGGGTCTCTTCGGCAGGCAGCGGGATCGTCAGCGAATGGGTACTCGACGTTCCGGCCAGCGTGGAATAGGGTCCCTCCGCCTCCGTCGAGGAATACACGCGATAGAGGGTCGCGCCAACGTCGTTCCAGCGCAACACCAGTGAATCACTGCCCGCGGCACGATAGACGGTGAGTCCGCTCGGCACGGGCAGCGAGCCGGTGTTGAGCAGGCAAACATCGTCCAGCGCGGCTTCCACGATGGATCCGCCACCGAAATCCGCCGCGATGGCGCGCAATCGCACTTGATTCGAGAGTGTGATGTGGTTCTCCAGGAAGAACAGATCATTCCTCCAGTACTCCCAACTGGCGGTGGTTTGGATGAGGCTCGTCCAGGTGCTGCCACCATTCGAGGAGACGTCCACTCGGAACGTATCCAGACCCGGATTGCTCCCTTGGTCGTTCGTGTACCACGTCCACAAGGACATCGCGACGCTCAGGTATTGCGATAAATCCCAGACGGGGGAAAGCAGCGTGGTCTTGACGCCGTCCACGTCATAGGAACCCGCGCTGGTTCCGGCGCGGTGATCGGTCACCCAGCAAGCCACTCCCGGAGCGGGAGTGTGATCGTCCTCCGGCTGCACCTGTCCGCCATCGAAGGTCCCTTCGGGATCGGCGCGGTCCCAGATGCCGGTGGTCGCGTTGTCACCCGCCGCACCCGCCGTCCAGCCTTGATCGGTCTCGAAATCGTAGCACGCGATTTCCGCTCCCACCACCGGTCCCGAATAGGTTCCCGCCGTCGGCGAACGAACCTGCATGGTCGTTCCCTCGAACAGGAAGTAGTATTCGTGCGCGCCCGCGGCCAGCGTCGTGTTGTAGGTAAACTCCGACCCGTCCGAATAGACGAAGTCCGTGGTGGTCATCGTACGGGGTACACCGTCAATGAACACCCGTGCGTTCTGGGGCGCGATGTTGGTCGCGCTGGTGTAGACAATCGAATAGGCGAAGGAAGTGGTCGGCTCGCCCACGGTCGGCGACAGATCCGGTGATCCGAGCGTGAACTCGGGAGCGGG
>JAHJDG010000217.1 GCA_018812265.1 bacterium
AACATCAGAGGGGAATGCGTGATTTCTCCCGGTGGTGACTCTCCAGAGTCACCCCTCCACCACCTTGCTGACCGGACGGGGGCCTCTGGAGAGACCCCACGGGGATACAAATTCCCGTCTGTTGTTTTTGAGATGAGTTCCCGTTAATGACCCTCTATTCCTGATTGAGGCGAACCTGCCGTCTGGCCCGAAGGTTGCGCTTTTCGTGGAAACTTAGTAGCTTGTCTACTCGTACAACCTCTGAGTTCACTTGTCGTAACTGTTCAATCCTAACTCGCGGAAATCTCATGCAGAAACGGATGATGGTTGTCCTCGCGACCCTTGTCGGCTTGACCGCCATGATCGGCGCCGGCTGCAGCCGGGGACCGGCCGAGGGCAAGTTGCAGATCATGTACAGCGGAAACATCCGCGGAGCCGTCGCCCCCTGTGGTTGACACGCCAAGAAGGGTGGCGTGGCCCGGTGGGCTGCCTTTATCGCTCGACACCAAAATCCTGATGCCGCTTGGCTGACGGTAGATGCCGGCAACTACGTGGATCGTGCCGCGGCCGGAGGGTGCTCCGACAAATGTCAATTCTTAGTCACCAGTTATGCTGATCTCCACTACGATGTCCTCAATCTGGGCAAGCAGGAGGTCTGGATGGGCTATGAGACACTGGTGACCCTCAGAGACACAACTCCCAACACCGATTTCATCTCGGCCAATCTGGTGGATGCCAAGACCCATAAACCGGTGGTCAAACCTTATGTAATCAAGGACTACGGCAGTCTGCGAGTGGGAGTGATCGGGCTTCTGAACGAGGCCGATTTCCCGCCCGGAACGGCCCTCCTTGACACCAATACTCTGCGGATTCTGCCCGCCGTCGAAGCGGCCAAGAAGTACATCCCCGCTCTGGCCCGTAAGGTGGATGCAGTAATCCTGCTGGCCGATTTGCCGACCAATATCCTGGATACGCTGCTGGCGGCCGTACCGGATGTGGATTTTGTCATTTCCTCGGGCGCGCTGCGAACCGGCGAGCAGCCGGCGAAGATCGGCCAGACCCAAGTGATCGGTACCGGCTCGTCGGGATACAATGGACACTATGCGATGCTCGAGTTCAACCCGGCATGGGACGACAGCATCGGCTTCTCGAATTATCAGGATCAGCTCGGCGATACCTACGACGAGAAGGGACTGTGGGCAGACCGGTTGGCAGCCTTTGAGGCCAAGCCTTCGACTCCCCAGCCGATTACTCCTCAGAAGTCGCTGGAAAAAAGTAAGGCCCCCCCTCCCGGAACATCGGTGACTCCCATAAAGCCCGCCCCGGGAAAGGTCTCGACGACGATCAACGATCAAGGATAGCGAATCGTGCCCGCAAAATCGGGTTCACCAATGAGACGGCCGTAACAGCATGAAGTCTTTCCCTCTTGTGTTTGTGGCGGTTCTACTGGCCGTGGGAATGAGCTTCCGGAGTGGATGGGCGGATGCGAACGTCAAGAAACAACCGGACGCCGCCAAGCAAACCCAAGCGGTGCCCGCCCGCATTCACTTCTCCGGGAATTTCCAGGGCGAGCTTGAACCCTGCGGGTGACACGGCAAGAAAGGTGGACTGGCCCGGAGGGCCAGTTATCTCAAGCAATCCCGTGTTGACACCGTAGCCAATCTGACGGTCGAAGTCGGTAACTTCGCGCCCCCGGGTCAATCTCGCGGCGACTCGATGAAGGCAATCACCTTCACCGACTTCTATCGAGCGATGGACTACGATGCCATCGGGCTTTCCTCGCGCGAGACGGCTTTCGGCCTCGAGATGTGGCGGACGGTGGCGGAGAGCGGGGCGCCGATTCTGGCCGCCAATGTCTTTCTGCCGAACACCGGCAAGCGGCCGTTCTTCTCGCGGCTGTTCGGTGGCAAACCCAAAGACCGGCCGATCTTCCGGCAGTGTGTGATCCGCGAGGACCACGGCCAAAAGCTGGCCGTGATCGGGTTCCTGTCGCCCAGTGCGTGGGCGGCCATGAAGGACACTTCCGTAGCTTACATCTATAAGTCTCCCTTCGAGATGGATCGCCTGATCCAGCAATCCGCGAAAACCTGCGATCACCTGACCGTGGTGGGGGAATTCAATCAGCAGGAAGCGGACTCGCTGGCGCGCACGTTTCCCGTGATTGACATGATCGTCTCGTCGGCCCTGCGCAGCGATCAACCGTCCACCGTCGGCCGCACCGTGCTGGTGGGAACGATCGCCCGCGGCAACAACGCGAATTTCATTGATCTGTTGCCCATGTCTTCCGATACCGCCGCCAGTTTCGCCGACGTCCGGCAGATGCTGGACGGCAGCATCCCCGAGGACACCACCATTGTAAACCTCCTGGCGGGAGCGAAGAAACGCGAAGCCGGTGTGCTTCAGAACCGCTGACGAGGATTCCCGCCCTCCGATCTGCTGAAACAGATAGAACTATGCAAACGCGCACGTATCTATTGCCTTGTGCAATGTTCCTGGCCTTATGGGTCGCCGTTTCCGTTCAAGCGGCGGATAACACGAAACTTGCCATTCAGGCCGGGGCGCCGATCCTCTTCGATACCGACGATCCACCTCCCGACTATCCAATCGTAAATCCATACGCTGTATTGGTTTCTATCAACTCATGGACGAAATCCGTACATGACCATGAAGGCAAACCCCATGAGGCGGGTCACCTCGTACAAATCATCATGGACGGTGGAAACGGTGTGCAGGATCCGCCGCGCGCCGATGGAATGCCGGGTGGAGATGACTCCTTAGCCTACGGGAATTTCAATATGCTGCGCGTCGCGCCCCCCGAGGCGGCTCCCGATGAAAGCGGCCGCAAGGGAATGTTCTATTCGCAGCGATATTTCATTCCCTACGTAGCTCCCGTCAGGGCATATTATTTGCGAATCTGGGAAGGCGATAACGTAGCCACTGCCCCGTACTATCAGAATTCGAGCGAGTACGATGCGGGTGATGATCGCGGCGGCGGGATGATTTTCCTGCGCACGGGCGAACCGATGGACACCGACTGGACCTTCGGCCCCTCGAAGCCGCGTCCCCCAGCCGAGAAGAGCGGGGGATAGTCGCCGGCGTACACGACCGCAAATCAATACGCGGGGTGGATGGCAATCCACCCCGCGGTTTTTTGTGTTGCGCTCATGAAACGTCTTCCGTTCATCGTCATCAGTCTGCTGCTTCTCGGCAGCGTTGCCCGGTCTGCCGAGAGAATCCTGCAGCTCGGCCATTTCGACGTCGCGAGCGGTCCGCTCACGATCTCGCCGGAATCAACAAATCCGCTGCCCGATGGCTGCGTCGCCCAGCTGATGGTGGATTCCGACGGCAACGGACCCGTGTCGCCCGGAGTCAACGGCGCACCGGGAGCGGGCGATCGTTTGCTCTGGTCTCAGGGGGAGGATAACACGCGGCGGGTGGTATCGTTTCGCGTCAACGGACAGGCTTACTTTGGCGCGGACGGCTATTTTCTCACGGATCCCGGACCCATTGCGCTGGAATCGTCCGGCCCGCTCGTCTTTATCCGCGTTTGGAATGCTCCTGACGTTCATGAAGCGACCGGCTATTGGGATTCTCCCCTTTGCTGCGTGGTGGGCGGTTTCCAGCAGCTGAGCTTCCTTCGTGGCGAATGGACCTACTATCGCTGGGATCGCCCCCCACAGCGCGATTGCGACGGCCATCCGGCCCATGCTGAGGGGGAATTGGCGGCGGCCGAGAGCTCCGAGCCGCTCTGGGCCTGGCCGAATCCTTTCAACTCGACGGCCCGAGTCCGGCTGAATCTCGAGCGGGCCGAGCGTGTTCGCCTGCGGGTGTTCGACGTGCAGGGGCGGGCGGTGGCCAACTTGGCGGAGGAAATTCTCCCGGTCGGCGCGCACGACCTGACCGTGGACGGTTCAGCCTGGCCGACCGGACTCTATTTCATCTCGGCGGAAATCGGGCCCGAGCAGGCCATCGTAATGCGACTTCTTCTCATTCGTTAAGACCAGGACCTTTCTCGAAAAGCGAAGCGGCTCCCCCGGGGAGCCGCTTCGTGTTTCTCCCCCATTTCGGTAAGAGGGGAGCGGAAACGATGAACGATGGACGATGAAAAGAATATTGCTCATCGCTTCGGTGTTTTCTTCAACCCCCTTCGTTCCTGCAGATCTCAGAATCAGAGTGAGTGTGAATTGCGGAAAGAGGACACAGCAAGCTGTGTCACTACGGAATCCGAATCTCAGGTGGGAGAAAATTGGTGGGGAGTGTTTATTATAGGCATCGGATTGGCCGACATCCTGCGTGCAATATAATACGATTCTGAAAATTTGTCAAGGAGACCGGAAAACTTAAAACTTCAAATTTCAAACTGTAAAAGAAGAAGCGAGACAAGGGAGAGGCGAGTAAGTAAGCAGGGAGGAAAGGCATGGGGCGTTGATGTTTTCAGCAAATGTGGGTATCTTACTCACAAACGTACACTCATCGAGAAGGTTCAGAGATGAAGCCGGTTTTTGTCACCCTTTCTGTCATGTTTTTGTCTACTTTAGGCATCGCACAACCCAATCCCGACACGCTATGGACGCGGACCTATGGGGGAAACGAAGATGAAGTGGCTTATTCAGTGCAGCAGACCACTGATGGTGGCTATATTGTAGCGGGAAGTACGAGGTCTTTTGGCGCGGGCTATGTAGACTCTTATTTGGTGAAGACGAATGCTCAAGGCGATACACTCTGGACGCAATGCTACGGTGGCAGCGAGGGAGACGAAGCCAAATGCGTTCGGCAGACTTCTGATGGTGGATACATTGTGGCGGGTTATACTCAGCACTCCGGAGCAGGAGGCTATGATTTTCAT
>JAHJDG010000218.1 GCA_018812265.1 bacterium
CGCTCGTTGAAGTGCTTCGCGGTGTTGACGGCATCCTGACCGGTCATGGCATCCAGGACGAGGTAGATCTGGTGCGGTGCGGCCGTCCGGGCGATATTCGCCACTTCGGCCATCATCTCTTCGTCGATCGCCAATCTGCCCGCCGTGTCCAGGATGACGACGTCGAGAAGGTTCTTCTTCGCGTCCGAGACGCCGTTGCGACAGACCTTCACGGCGTTCTTGTGGTCGCGCTCGACGTAAACGGGAACGCCCAACTGTTGCCCAAGGACTTCGAGTTGGTCAATTGCGGCGGGTCGTTTCAGGTCGGCGGCGACGAGCATCGGCCGTTTGCCCTGGTTAAGGCAGTACTTCGCGAGCTTCGCGCAGGTCGTTGTCTTGCCGGAGCCTTGGAGGCCGGCCATCAGAATGATCGTCGGCGGATTGGACACCCAGGGGATTCTCGAGTCGACAGGCCCCATGAGCTTGATCAATTCGTCGTTGACGATCTTGACCATGACCTGCTCGGGATGGAGTGTTTTGACCACCTCCGCACCGATGGCCTGCTGCGCGACGGATTGCGTGAAGGACTTCACGACTTCGAGGTGGACGTCGGCTTCGAGGAGGGCGGTCCGGACGTCGCGCATGACCTCGCGGACGTTTTCCTCCGTAATCCTCCCGCGTCCGCGGAGTTTGCGGAAGACGTCCCCGAACCGATCTGACAGCGCGTCAAACATGATAATGGAAACAAATCAGTGGGCAGCGTAGCTCTAAAGAGACCAACATACGGCGGAAACGGCAATCATTCAAGCGTCGCGCCGGTCGTGCGTGGGCGTGTGTTGAAGCGTGCGAATCGCCGAGATGCGCGGAAACACGCGCAATCCGCAGTTATCAAGTCGCCGACCGATCGTCTCTTCGCCTCCTGCCGACAACGGGTTGCGAACCGGCGAATCGCAGGGCGATTCCGCTGAGAACCGCTCGGAGTTCGAGGACGTACGATCTGTATGGGACTTCAGGAACCCTTCAGGCGCTCAGAACCGCGCTTTCTGGCCGCCGAATCCAGCAATCGCTCTAACTGTTGTTTATGTAATATGTTATGGAATTGCATCCGCGAGAAGTATTGGACTGCGGATTTTTCCGCAATTCGCCGGATTCCGGGCCGTTCCGGCGCTTCGTTTACCGATGTTCCTGTCCTGCCAGGACTTGTGAGCATGTGACGACAAGACTCCGTAACTCGTTTGATAGCAGGATGTTAGGGATTCTCTCCCCAAGTAGCGGTATGCCGAATTGCTCGTTGACAGTGCGAGTTGCTTCTGTTAGATTCACGCCACCGCCGAGAAATACGGCGTGCATATGATGTGAGGCTAATCGCCAACGATATCGGCTACTTTAGCCGTGGCGCTCCTCCGGATCGGAACCGAGTTCTGATCCGGAGGTTTTTTTGCGCGACATGCGCACACGAGCATCCCTGGGCTTGTGTTGCTCCAATCCGCGCGTAGCATCACAAAGTTGAAATGGAACACGCGCCAACAACTCAGGGCATCTTCATCGGCAAGGTGGTTCGGCAATCCAGTCCGTGTGATCACCACTTCTCATGCACGCTCGAGGTTCATAGTTTCCCGCAGGCCACGCCGGGGCAGTTCATGCAGATCCAGTGTCGACCGCCATCGGTAACGGTTCAGCCATGTGAGATGGGCGAAGGCCGGCTTGTGTCGATCGCCGGCGCGCCTCCCGCCATCGGACCGCGCGAGGCATTCCTGCGCCGCCCTCTGAGCATCGCGGGTTTGCGCCGGACGGGCGATCAGTGCGAAGTCGATCTTCTCGGCCGCGTTACGGGGAACGGAACCGCGTGGCTGGCGGACCGTCGGGTGGGCGACCTGGTGAACTTTATCGGGCCGCTTGGGCGCGGGTTCTCGACGCCGAGTCAGGGAACTCGGGCGCTACTTGTTGCGGGCGGTGTCGGCTTACCACCGATTCGTTGGCTGGGCGAAAACCTCCGCAAGATGGGCGTCACGTGCAGCGCGGTCTATGGGGCGCGGACGCGTGAATTGATGCCGGTCAAACTACTCCGCGAACCCTCGCGAGAGGGTGAAATGGCCGCTTGTATTGAGGAATTCTCGAGAGAGGGCATTGATGCGGTAATCACGACCGACGACGGCACGTGCGGCATGAAGGGACACGTTGTGGATGCTGTGCGGCGGTACTTCGACACCGTGGACGCCTCGGCCGTTTTGGTTTACGCATGTGGTCCGGAGCCAATGTTGCGATCGCTTGGCGCTTTCTGTGTGGATCGAGGACTCCCGTGTGAGGTGGCACTGGAACGGATGATGGCGTGTGGGATGGGGACATGTCAGTCGTGCGTTGTGCGTGTCGTGGACAAGACCGTCGCGTCGGAGTGGCGTTACGCACTGGCCTGTACGGAGGGACCCGTGTTCGACGCGGCTAAGTTGGTTTGGGAGTAGCCACCGCACCGTTTCGACGGGAAAACAGGCTTCGCTACTTTTTTTTTCGGGGCAACTGGGGGATTTCGGCAGGGTCATCGAGAAGAAAATCGGGGCCGGCGGCGAGGAGTGCAGACCTGTCGGTGAACCCCCAGGTGACGGCAACAGCGATCATGTCGGCGTTGCGTGCGGTCTCGATGTCCACGGAAGAATCGCCGACGAGAAACACATCTGCAGGCCGCACACCCAGCGCATCAGCGAACCTCAAAGCGGAATGGGGCGACGGCTTCTTGTCTTCTTCACTGGTGCATCCGCGTATGTCAGAGAAGTACTTCCCCATGTTGAGTTCGCTCACGAGTCGAAGCGTCAGGTCGTGCGGTTTGTTGGAGAGCACAGCGGCAGCGGTGTGGGTTGCGCGCAGCAACTCCAGCATTTGCAGTACGTTAGGGTAAGGCCTCGTGTTTGCGGCGCAGTGGGCGGTGTAGTGCGATACAGCCTCTCGCACCAACACGCGCACGGTCTTCTTGTCCGCTTTCGGGACGGCGCGCCGGCAGAGTGTAGGCAACCCATCGCCGATCCATGAACGAACGTCGCGCGAACGGACGGTGCTCTCTCCAATCTTCATGAGTGCGTGGTTCAGCGCATGTGTGATGTCGAACAGTGAGTCGACCAGCGTGCCGTCCAAGTCGAAGATGAAGGCGTGAGTCCGTTTCATGTCCATCGCTGTGACTGCGCCGGCCGGAGGCGAGCAGGCTTTTCCTCACGGCAAATATACCGCAACGCCGAAAAAAAATGTTGTTGACAAAGTTTTGGCCCCCCCTAGACTTTTTTCACATGAAAGGAGGTGACGCTCTATGGCCAAACGAAGGAAAAAACGCGCCACCAAGAAGACGGCCACCAAGAAGAAGGCCA
>JAHJDG010000219.1 GCA_018812265.1 bacterium
ATTAGCTCGGAATCACCAAGCACGGCGATATTCGCGTTGTGGGTAACAAGAATCACCTGACGCTTTTCTTTGATTGCCCGCAACGTGGTTACAATGCTTGAGAAGATGAATGCGTTGTCAAGGTCGTCCTCGGGCTGATCGATCATCAAAGGCACATTTGATTCAGCCAGCATGGCAATGGTAAGCAGGATCGTGTGACGCTGCCCGTCCGAAAGCTGAAGTACCGGGATTTCCTTAGGCGGAGTTGATTTGGTGCGAACCGTGATGATCGGTTTTGGCTGCTTCGCAAGCACCTGAAGCTCAAACAGAATATTCCAATAACAAAGCTTATCGACCATCTTTTCGGCCCATTCGCTTGAAATCTTGGCCATCGTAGCAATCTTCTCGTGGTTGCGTGCCAAGACCAAGTCAGCAAGCTCTGATGGCGTGATACGGCTACATACGTTCTCTATTACGTTGTTCTGACAGTAGGTTCCATGCATCTTCTCCTGCATGAACGACTCAAACTCCTTCGTGATACCCGCGTCATCGTACCTCACGAATATAGTGTAATCCTTGATTGTATCGGCAAGATTAGCGTTGATCCCTTTGAGTTGGGCTTTCCGCCGCTCTGTCATTTTCTCCCGAACTCCCTTCAACTCCGCGCGCTGCTCCGCCCGTTGCGTCTGGCACTGTTTCCGCTCGTCGGTGCGCTGCTCGACTCCGGCAATTTCCTTTGCAACTGACGTTTTCTGTCGGAGCAGCAATTCCAAACCGGGAAGATTCGTGACAAGGCCACGGGCCTTTAAGTCTGCAAGCTTCGCCGCCACCTCGCCACTCATGCGCTGATGGCTGATTTTCAGTTCCCCTGTCAGCTTCGTTAACTCTTTAGCGCAGGACTTTAACAGGTCGTTTAATTCCAGCTCTTTCTGCTTCACCGCCGTGTTATTCTTAAGGATCGCTACCTCGATCGCCGCTATAGCCTTCTTGGAAGCTTCATCCTCAGTGCAGGTGCCAGCCGTCGCCAGAATCTGATTGAAGTCGCGTTGAATATTCGATAGGGTCCATCCCGTTGTGTATTCAGTCGTAATTGCCTCAATGGATTCCCGAACGGTTTTCTCCGAAGCGAGTTTGCTCTGCGTTCCAACAACCTCACGCAGCTTACCTTCCTCTGCTACTTTCAGCTTCGTCTCAATCTCCTTCAGCGACTGCTTTTTCGTGGTCAGTTGCCCGAATGCACTTTCAAGTGGGCTCAAGCGGCCAGCATTTTCACGTAGTCTTGTCACAAGGGATTCCTCGGTTTCAAGGAGATCGCGTAGATTTGTGTGTCGGTCTAAAAATTCCTGGAATAGCTTCGGGTGTTTGAGTGGGTCTTCAGCGACTTTGGCGAGCTCACCTTGTCCGAAATATTCGATGCGGAATGTGTCTACAGGCACATCGGTGAGCGATCCATCCTCTTTGGCTTTTACCTCGATATCGCCGCCGCGCGTACGAATATAACGGTATGGGATGCCGTTTGCGTCCTCGCAGTACACCGTGACCGAATCGGGGCAGTTATCATAATCCCCGAATTCGTCATTCAAGCCGAATGCATATGCAATTGCCCGGATCGCTGTTGATTTGCCAGTTCCGCGTCCACCGATAAGGCAGTTGAGATTATCGCTGAAATGAATCATTTCTTCGTGAAGGAAGCCTCCAGTGATTGCCACGGCACGAACGCGCGGGATAGAGCGGGGCAACGAAGCGCAGGCACGTACTCGAGCCGTTGGATCAACCAGTGCAACGCGTACGGCATTGAAACTGAGTTCCGCGAGCTTGACGCGTGTCCACGATCTGTTCGGGGCTTGGTGTTCAAACTCCTTCATCGAATGCGCGTCGGAACCCTGAATGTGGGCGAGGTGATGACGTGCGGAGAGACCCGGCACCAACTGACGGGCAGAAAACATTTTTTTGCGCTCGACTCCGGATGATCCGGCTTCATCTTGTCCGGAATACCAAAGCAGAGTATCTACCGCATCGCATTCCAATCCATAAAGGCCGGGGCTGGTAATGATGTCTTTTTTCCAGTTCTGGAAACCAGGGGCGAACACATCGAAGCCGGTCTTTTCCCGGTCAATGTGAGCGGCAATGCAAATTCCACCAAGCTTCTCGACCTCGGCAATCGTCTCGGTCATCGACTTTGCCGTCCGGGTGTTGTCAGCACCCATCTCTCCCATTAGGTCGAGCCGCGACAAGAATTTTGTAAGGTCTGCGGTACGATCGGGTGCAAAGTAGGCTAGAAGATGGCCGTGGGCCGTGCTGACTTCAACGCCCGGTAGCACGAGAATCTGTACGGCGTAATTCGCCAGGGCGTAGTCAATTGCCCGTTGCACATTCGCGTTTGAATTGTGGTCAGTGATTGCAATGACAAGCAGGCCCTGCCTAACCGCTGACTCGACGATGGCCTCAGGGGTCATCGTCGAGTCCTTAACATCCTGTGAGGCGCCGTAGGAATGAATATGTAGATCAACGCTGTGGAATCGCGCTCCATTATCGAGGACTTGAATATCCTTGAGTAGAACCATCACTCTCACCTCATGTTCTCTTCGGGGAACGTCTTGACATTTGCAACGCCGCTATCGCTGTCCTTTACCACAACCTTTGGCATCTGTTTAATCCACATTTTGCCTCGCGGTTAGGAAAAGGTTCATGCTAAATTTTCATTGAACGCGTGAAAATTACTTGACACCCAGGATCCAACCCTCAATTTGTGCCGTTGAACGCTCCGTTGGTGTCAGGGGCGGATTAAAGAACCCTGTTAACTTTCCATCGAGATCGGACTGACGCAACCAAGCAGCGACGGAATAGGCGTCATGCTGATCGCCGTTCCGTTCTTCTCGTGCAAAAGATCGACTCCATAATGTGGGATAGACCTCTGCCACCACCGAACGTCCCGCCGGGATGTTCCACCCGTCAAATGGCCAACAATAGATCCGGTTGCCCACCTGTTTTCGCAAATATCGCAGCCATGGCAGTCCAGCATGGGTCGATTTGGCCACTGAGCCCTGAACATCGAAGTGGAAAACCGATTTGGCTCCACCCGCCCTAATCTCAGTTAATCGCCGCCAACGCCGGTTACCGGAACGGGCCACTCCGTTTCCGCAGCGACCCTCGCGGACAAAATCGACGTAGGTGTGATCCCCATCTGTCGGCCAATGATGTTGAAAATCGTCGAGAAACATCGGCCATTCCAAGGGAAGGCCATATTTGTTGAAATACTGCAATGGGAATGAAAAACCGTGGTCGATACCGACCAGCGTCAGACGCCCTTCGGAAAGACGCTCGACCAGCCATTCGGCAATGCCGCGCCGCGTCCAATATTTGCGCGGGCTGGGCGGAGGGTGTATCTCCACGGGTAGAGACTCTCGATCTGCCATGTAAACCCGTAGGCCATTTAGGCTCGATGTAGGGGTCTTTGCGCCGGAATAGTCGATGCCGACATAGCTATCGAACGCCAATTTACTATCGCTTATCATGCCAGGCCTTCTCTCTCGGCGTGCGGCAGAAGAGGATTCGGAGAATGACTCCAACATACCCGACACCGTCACAGTTGGTTTGCTATCGGTCACTTCAAACATGGGAAAGCTGTCTCGCGTATCATATTTGCGCTATTGGCACCTCATGTATTACCAGAACTTAGCGAGCTCCGATACTGCAGCCGTAAGCAAGCGGCGTCCTTTTTTGAAATAGCTCCAACGTATTGGCCCCGTGGGTTTGCCAGACTTTCGTTGGACGGCATGAGACAGATTGCTTGAATATCGTTGGGCGTGAATATCTTTTATCAAGGCACCAACTGCAGGATACTTATGAGTTCGTCGGCGATGATTAAGGAATGCACCGATGTTTCCAAGAGTATAAGG
>JAHJDG010000220.1 GCA_018812265.1 bacterium
ATCCTTCAGTTTGAGTTCTTCGAGAAGTAAAACCGCCAAATCCGCCCGGTCTATGGCTGGAATCAACGCAATCTCGTTGCCCTTTTGTGTGGCAGGCGCCGCACGCACAATTTTTTGGACCAGTTCCCACTCTCTGTTCGCACGGGCAGACCAATTATCCTTCTTGGCGACAACCGTTGAATAGACTTCACCGGCCTCAGAGAATTTGTGGGCGTGCTTGAATGCTTCTGCCCTATAGAAGAGCGCTTCCGAATGCTCGGGCGTCCTTTTCAAAACCCGGTCGAAGGCCTCAAGGGCTCTCTCTAACCACTTGTCCCCCGCCTTTTCCATAGTGAACACACGTCCTTTAGCAATAAGGCAGGCGGTATCTTCGCTCTCATAATCCAACCCGCTCTCCACCATGCGATGCGCACTTCGGAAATCCCCTTTGAGCGCATCAAGAATGGCCATTCCAGCATAGGCTGGGGCAAATTTCGGATCCAAGTTCATGGCACGGTTGAACTCCTCGGCTGCCGCATCTGTCTTGCCTTCCTCCGTGAGTTTGATTCCGAGGCTGTAGTGATTCTCGGGAGTGTCCACCACTGATTCCGGCTTCACGGTGGCGCGTTTGGCGCAGCCTTCGAGGCCGAATGTGAAGAGAAATGTCAGGAATAATATAGCTGACCAACGCAGCATGATCTCTCCTCCTCTATTGCGAGTGATTGTTTGCAGACTGATATGTCCGGGTCAATATCTTACTAAGACTCGTCCGGTATCGCGACCCTGCATTTGCGGCGTCTGCTCGCGATCAAGCAGGCCTGCGCGGCGCTCGACATGTGTGATCAGATACTGATTCACCTCATCGGCGGTCAGTTGTCGATTGCCGTCGGTATCGGCCTCTCCGCGCAGCGCTTTCAGCAGGAAGTAGGTGAACACGCCGTGCTTCTGGTCGGGATCCCCACTGCTGATTTGCGAGCCGCTAGTCGCACTGAATATCAGGAGCTTCTCCGAAGTGATCGCCGGGCTGGACACCGCCAAACCCACCGGCCGCGCATTGGCCAGCAGTAACTCATTCTCGCGTGTCACTCCGCTGAAGCATGCGTCGAGAAACACCGTCACGGATCTTGCAGGTAGATGGTTGAGTTCATCGTAAAGGCGCGACAGGTTGAAGCCCGTTTGCCGCGCATAGTTGGGATCGCCGTCGTATGGGATCAAATAAGGAACCTTCTCTTCGATGTCCGGCGCGCCGTGTCCGGCATAGTAGATGTACACATCGGTGGTGGGCGTCACGCGTTTAGCCACCCAGCCCTCACCTGTGAACAACTTCTCCAAGTCTGCCCTGGTCACGTCGTTGTTCACGCGATAGTAGAGATGATTCTTGTCGTCGAGCACACCAAGCGTCTTGACAGCGTATTCCCGAAAAGTCGCAGCGTCTCTCTGGGCATAGGTCACGGCAGCCACATTGCGGTAGTTTTCGATTCCCAGAATTATTACAATGGCGTTGGAATTCGGCTCCCCACTGGGGATATGCTTATCCACATCACTGACCAGCGAGGGCGGAGCAGTTATCGAGATCTTCTCGGCATACCTGCCTTTCACCTTGACTTCCGTACCCGCGAGGGAAACCTTCTTCATTTCAAGACCGAGCGGAAATGTCTCGCCATACTGGCCGTAGCTCTCTGAAAGCTCGAGCGTGACGGGAAGCTGAGGCGGGCCGCTGTAGCGATTGTTCACCGAGAAGGAAAACGAGAAAGTCCTTGATTCGTTGGGAGCCAGCGTGCCGAGGTCATAGGTCGACTCCCCACTGTAGAAGATGTTGGGATTGCCTATACTGATTTTCGCCGTCACTGACTTGGCTCCGCCTTGTCCTTGGTTCTGCACAAGGCAGGTGGCCTCAACGGTCTCCATGTTTTCAATGATGTGGTTCCCATTGCCGGCCGAATTGGGACCATCCGCATCATTAATTCCTGCTTCAACAAAGACAACCTGCGGAGCAAGGAACTCCTGCGTGCCGATCGCGAGAGACACGAGCGCGGGATCGAAGCCGTTCGCCTCGGTGGTGGTAAGAACGAGCCGCACTTCTCCCTTGCCAACGGTTCTGTCTGCAGATACCTTGAACTCTGTTACCGCGGTTTTCCACGGCTCCAACGTTGCAATAGTCTTCTCCTTATCCGCTGTGACACCCTTGGTAGTGCCCGACAGAGTCACCTTCGTGGCAAGCTTGTATGCCGTGCCCTTGCCCGTGTTCGTGAACTCCAGCCTGATGGTAGCGGTTTCGTTGCCATCCAGAAGGTTGTTGCCGGACGGCTCGAGGAAAGAGGCAGTCGCCGTGACAACGGGCGGAAATTTCTCTCGAGGTGCAGCAGCGGCCACAGAGCCGATGCCTGTAAGTCTCCATAGCTTGATAGTACGGTCAAGGCTTCCTGAGGCCAGCATCTGGCCGTCAGGGCTGAAGGCAACGGACTGGACCCTGCCTGAGTGTCCCGTCAGAGTCTGGAGTTTCCGGCCAGTTTTCACATCCCAAAGCTTGATGGTATGGTCGTCGCTTCCCGAGGCGAGTGTCTGGCCGTCAGGGCTGAAGGCAACGGACAGGATCGCGTATGAGTGTCCTTTCAGGGTCTGGATCTCGCGGCCTGATTTCACATCCCAGAGCTTGATGGTATTGTCAGCACTTCCCGAGGCGAGCGTCTGGCCATCAGGGCTGAAAGTAATGGATGTGACCCAGATTGAATGTCCTGTCAGGATTTGGAGCTCCCGGCCTGTTTTCATATCCTGTAGCTTCATGGTGTAATCCTGGCTTCCCGAGGCGAACGTCTGGCCGTCAGGGCTGAAGGCAATGGACCGGACCTCGGCTGATTGTCCTTTCAGGGTCTGGAGCTTCTGGCCTGTTTTCACATCCCATAGCTGGATGGTGCGGTTAGCATTTCCCGAGGCGAGCGTCTGGCCGTCAGGGCTGAAAGCAATGGATTCCATCCCGGAGTGTCCCGTCAGGGTTCGGAACTCCCGGCCTTTCTTCACATCCCAAAGCTTGATGGTCTTGTCGTGGCTTCCCGAAGCGAGCGTTTGACCGTCAGGGCTGAAGGCGACGGAGAAGACCGCCCATGAGTGTTCTGTCAGGGTACGGAGCTCGCGGCCTGATTTTACATCCCATAGTCTAGTGGTCTTGTCCTGGCCTCCCGAAGCCAGCGTCTGGCCGTCAGGGCTGAAAGCAACGGACAGGATCCCGGCTGAGTGTCCCGTCAGGGTTTTATCCAGAACGGCTGTGACCTCTTGGGCGCAGACAGGGCGCGCGAGGGCAAGGATCGCAAAGAGAAAGCTGCTAACTACGAACAGGAGTCCCATAACACTTGTCCTTTACTTCACTTCCACAATCACTTTGGACTTGTCCTGCCCGAAGATCTGTGGGATTTGCTCCTGACCAGCCGGTGAGTTCCGGCTGGCATAGGGCACACCATCAGAGCGGTCCGTAAGGAAAGCTTCGAGTTCGGACACCTGTACCTGTCCATCGCCGTCTTCGTCCGCGGCGCCTCTCAATCCTCTGAGCAAGAAGTAGGTTAGCATACCGTGCTTCTGCTCGTAATTCCATGTGGCAAACTGGGACTCCGTGCCGGCGGTAATGACAACACTGTTAGGGATAGCGGCTTGCGGTTGCACGCGGATGCCGACGGGGCTCACGCCAGTGAACAACGCCCCGGTCTGACTCATTCCTGAAAAACATGCATCCGTTACTACCATTGTGCTTCGCGATTCCAGTTGCGAGAGATTTCGGAAGAGTTGTTCAAGAGGATATCCCGCCGTTTCAATGTTGGAAGGATTGGCATCAATCGGAACAAGGTACCCCTGCTGATCCTTCAATCCTGGCGCTCCATGCCCTGAATAGAAAACAAACACATCGGACTTGCCCGGCTTGCACATATTGTAGAGGCGACTGCCCTGAATACTGTTCGCGCCGCCGAACGCGTCTTCAATCTGCCCTTTGGTAGCATTGACCAAAAGAACGATGTTGCCCTCTTTCAGCCCAAAAAGCCTAATCAGATATTCCCTGAAACTCTGCGCATCGTTGACGGCGAAATCCACATTAGGAGTAGTGGGCACAAAATGCCGATAATTTGCATTCCCGATGACCACAGCAATGGCATCAGGGTTTGGTTGACCGACCGGAATGTCTTTGTCCACATCGCTCACGAGGGACGGAGCGCTGGGAATCACAACTTCCTCGGCGTAGGTGCCTTCCACTTTGACTTCTGAGGCCGCCAGAGTCACCTTGCGCATCTCCAATCCAAGGGGGAATATACCCCCGTAATTGCCGTAGCTTTCCGAAAGCTCTAAAGAGATGGGAAGTTGTGGCGGTCCACTATAGCGACTATTAACGGTAAACGAAAACGAAAGAGATTTGGATTCGCCAGGCTGGAGTGTTCCCAAAGCGGCGCTGGAATCAATGCTCAAAATGTTGCGGTTGTCAAATAGGATTTTAGCCTTCACCCCGGAGGCTACACCCTGTCCGCGATTCTGCACGAGGCAGGTCGCTTCGATGGTCTCGTTGTTTTCGATAATACGATTGCCATTTCCCATCGAGTTTTCACTTGGATCATCGCGGATGCCAGTCTCGACAAAAACCAGCTCGGGCGCGCGAAACACCTGTGTGTTGATGGTGATGGAGACTGGCGGAGGATCATATCCTTTTCCCTCAGTTAGGATAAAATCGAACTTCACCTGACCGTTGACCACTGATCTGTCGGCGGAGATCTTGAATTCCATTGCATCTTTGTGTTCAGGTTCAAGGGTGGCGATGGTTTTCTGCTTATCGGCTGTGATTCCTTTTATATCGCCCGACATGTCAAGTTTGGCAGTCAGGTTATAGGCCGGCCCTTTCCCAGCGTTCGAGAAATCCAGACGGATGGTGGCTGTTTCATTGCCATCAAGAAGATTGTTACCAGAAGGCTCAACAAAGGACACAATTGCCGTAACCAAGGGTGGAAATTTCTCCGTCGGGACACTTTCAAGAGGCGGCGGTACAACACCGATCACATTCCACAGCTTGATGGTTTTGTCATCGCTTGCGGAGGCTAAGCTTTTTCCGTCCGGGCTAAATGCGACGCAGTTAACATCATTGGTGTGCTCACCCAGAGTGAGGAGATTCCGGGCGGTTCGGAGATCCCAGAG
>JAHJDG010000221.1 GCA_018812265.1 bacterium
TGTTGCGCAAACCTTTTATCGCCGGGGCATCATAGAAATTTGGGGCAGAGGCACCAATAAAATCATCGAACTCACCGAGCAGGCGGGCCTGCCGACACCTGAATTTGAGAGCTATACCGGCGAATTCCTTATCCGGTTTCGCTCTGGAAAAGCAGCACTGAGGGCAAGGCAAGCGGGGTCGAGGGCAGAGTCGCAGCCAGAGTCACAGCCAGAGTCACAGCCAGAGTCACAGCCAGAGTCGCTTGTCATGCGTATTATTTATTTGTTACGTGATCAAAGGCTTTCTAAATCTCAAATATCTACATTTCTTGGACAAAAGATGGTATCCGGGCGCCTTCGCATAGTGATAAAGGACCTCATCCAGAATGGTATGATTGAATACACCATTCCTGATAAACCCAATAGCCGATTACAAAAATATCGCATTACCCCTGCCGGGCTGGCGGAGTTAAGGCGGTTCCAGCAACAGTGATACGGAGGCCATCGTATAAATACGGGAAGTGTCCCTTAATTTTCTTAATTTTCTATGTACCCAATCGGCGGGTGTTCGCAGTCCGATGGACGGGCTTTGAGCCAATCGAGGAGGTTGTATTATGCCGATCCGCATAAGATACCGTGATAAACCGCGATATAGGGCACAACAAAATGAATATAAAGAGCTTATCGCGTTTTTGGTAATCGCTCTGATGGCGTGTTATGCGGACAGGAAACCAAAATTCGGTGTGTTATAGGGATCAATCTAATTATTGTTAGCCATCGAGGAATGAGATGAAACAAGCACAAATATTCGTGATTCAGCCTTTCGGCAAAGCATCCGAAGGAGTCTTCAATTTGATTGCCTCAGCTGCCGCCAATGCCAATGCATCCGTATTCAGGGCAGACTCAATTAACGTCGGTGCAAACATAGTTGACAGTATTCATCAAGCTATCCAATCGGCATCTCTTCTTATAGCCGACGTGACAAATGCTAATCCGAACGTCATGTACGAGGTTGGCTTCGCCCAGGCGCAGAAAAAACCGCTCATTCTGATTGCAAACAGTAGCAGGGCAATCCCTTTTGATCTTGCTGGCATTCGGGTTTCTATTTACGACGTGGCCAGGCCAAGCGAGTTTCTTGTTCGTTTGTCCATTGCAATTCAGATGGCACTTAAAGATCCGGACGCTTTCGTCTTTTCTCCGGGTTCGCCGGAGCGAGAGACGCGTCAAAATGTATTCATCAGTTACAGTCACCAAGACCGTGACTACCTTGATCGGTTGCTTGTTCATCTTAAACCTCTTGAGAAAGAAGGCTTGATTGATCTGTGGGTAGACACCCGTCTGCGTGCAGGTGATCGATGGAAGAAGGAAATTGAGAAGGCGCTTAATCGTGCAACTGTTGCAATACTCCTAGTAAGTGCAGATTTTTTGGCTTCCGACTTCATCACGGACAATGAACTTCCGCCCATCCTCCGCAACGCAGAGGAAAAAGGTACGCGGGTGATACCTTTAATTGTAAAACCATGCCGGTTCATACGCGACAAGAACCTCCGGCACTTTCAAGCTATTAATGACCCGCAGGATTCTTTGATTCGCCTAAGTCTAGGTGAACAAGAAGCCTACTACGATTCTCTGGCGGCAGAGGTGGAGAAAACACTGCAAAGGGGCTAACAAAATCAATACAGCCGATCGCTAACGCTCCGGCTGATTTCTACGTAAGGCACCTGATAGAGGTCCTCTTGTGATTGAACAGTCAAAGCAACTCTGTGCACTTGAACGTTCCACACTGGTTTTTGCAATGAAGCTTGAACAGCTCTCCGTTCTTATTCCATCCGGTGGTGGGCACGACGTACGCGATGACTCGGTTCGAGCTATGGTTAAGCGGGAAAGTCATCTGGCTTCTGCATGTGCAACCCTTGCGCCCACCCTAAACAACGTTGCTGTAATAATTCTTGCACGTGCATTACTTGAAAACCTAATAACTCTGCTCTGGGTTATCGATAATCCAGATAACCCCGAAAACTTACGACTCGAAAAACTGAACCAAATGAGACGGGCAGCACGGAAGAACATGAATCAAGGCCTACTCAGAATACTCAAACGTCCAGACGGATTGGACTGCACGAATGATTTTCTCAATCGTCCAGAATTTATTAAGATCGCGAAACGAAAGTCAGTTGAGGAGCGGGCTAAGGAATCAAATTTTCATGACATCTACAACGTTTTCTACAGCTTTCTGTCAATGGAACTGCATGGTTATTCTATTCGAGATCCCGAAGAACCACCGTCTACAGTCATGTGTGAGGATCTTCAATGTATCGGAGCCTTTCTGAACTGTTCAGCTTTGATTGCCGAAAGTTGGCTATCTTTTCGTAAGCGTCCTAGTAACGAGGAGCTTAGGGAGGCACTTGGTCTATCAAATAAAGAGGTGGTGCCTAACCCGCCGCTGCAGCCGACCGGCTCCGCCGGCGTCTGAGTGGCACCGTTAGGAATCTGAGATACGATGAGAAGATGGCCAAAGAGAAGACACACCCGCTTTCAGGATGCACAACTGTGGCTCAGCCGGAAGATGATCCATTGGGCGTGCTGTCTGCCTGAGGTCAAACGCGGACCACTATCCTTCTTGCAGTGGATGGGCGATGATCGCCTTTCCGAGAAGAAGAGCATCGCGAAGCCGGCAGACGTGACTTTCGAATCGTTTGCCGTTGCTTACTGCGACATGATTCCCGTGGAACACTTTGGGCGCCTTGAGGATGGCATCGTGCGACTGCAGAGACGGTACAAATCTCAGCCTTCCGAAATCTATCCGGGAGAGCGATGCCGGAAGTTCTTCACCACATTCCGAACGGCAACCGGCGGCGGCGCGTGGCTGAATGCAGGGCTCTTTGATTTTCACGACGGGAAGTCACCGCCGCGTTACCTCAAGTCCGCTCATATCTACCTCCATCAGATGAGTCCCTCGTTCATATGCCTCCAAGCATTCGTCTTTCCAACAGACGCCTTTAGGCAGGAGTTCTTGCGGCTGATTTCGTCTCACATCCACCACATGAGGGTAATCCCCGTTCTCCGATTCCTGAGAGGTCGCATGGCTTCCAGTGGCCAACTGCCGTCTGTTCTTAGGCAGGAGCAGATCGAGCACTTGTACCTTCTCCTCAACCGCGAGTTTGTCAGACTGTTGCGAAAGCACGTTCATGCAGGATGGGCGCAGCAGGGGCCTCTCCCCTCCGTGGAGCTCTTCTTCAGCAACACAGATGTCGCAGATGACAAACAGCACGACCAGTCCGAATTCTGGCGGTCGCTGACACTCTCAGCACCTGGAGACTATATCTATCGATCGGGAGATTCCATTCGTGTCGCCCCCCCAGCGTGGGCGGACAAACCGCGTCTGGTTGAGCCTTACAGGCTGATCATCGATCGCGACCGCTACGTCACTGAACACAAGTACGAAGGAGATGCGGACTACTTCAAGTATTCCCTTGCCCACGACCTTATGATGTCGCTCCTCCCCGAAATAGTTTCGCATCTGGCTGTTGTCTGTATGACTTCGCGACTCGCAGAACGTACGGCGCGGCTACGCGAACGCCTTCCTATCGGCCTTCGGGCACCGCGCTTAGTCTCTCTTGTTCCCAGTTTTCTCCGCAGTGTCTCCGCAGGCGTCTTGTGGCTGAATGAACTTTCATTTGAGCACGACCGCTTTTCTGGGGAAGTCGTCCGCGATTACTTGAGGGAGAAGAACAAGAGCTCCCTGATAAGGAAAGTAACGTTCGGCAAGGAGCCCAGGGACGTGACCCTCGGCGCGGACTGCCGTGCCTGCGTTGAGCACCTCTCCAAGTATCTTGATTCGCAGATATCCATGCTCAAAGGATGCCTGCAAGATCTCTGGAGCTACCAGATTCAGATACTCTTGCTGGGCATAGCCCTTCTCGCGCTTGTCTTCACCGCGCTGCAACTCCTCCCCGATGCGACGAAGACCAGACTGTGGAACAGGATTATAGGAGACGGAACAGCGACGGGACAGCATTCCGAACAATCTCCTGGAGCATATTCCAGTGGGGCCGCGGACGTCCCCACTGGAAATTCTCAGGAGGGTCGTTAGCCCGATGAAAATATGGATACGGCATTGATGGAAACACAGGTTGTCTCAAAGAAGAGAGTCGCCGATCATGGCGAGGTGTTGACCGGTAGGCGGGAGGTCAACGCCATGCTTGATCTGGTGAAACAGGAAACGGAGAGGATCGAATCCCGGTTCCTTGAACCTGCCTGCGGCACGGGGAATTTCCTGACGGAAATACTGGAGCGGAAACTGCGCGTCGTTGAATTACGGTACGGCAAGAGTCAACTGGAGTATGAACGGAACGCGGTTCTCGCCGTGTCATCGATCTATGGCATTGATATTCTGGAGGATAACGCTTTGGAGTGCCGGAAGCGGCTTTTTGACATCTTCGATCAGAAATACACCGGCATTTTCAAGGATGCGGCAAAAAACGAATGTCGGAGTGCCGTCAAATACATCCTTGAGCGCAACATCATCCGGGGCGATGCTCTTACGCTCAAGACGGTGGGCGACAACCCGCAACCGATTGTGTTTTCCGAGTGGTCCCCGGTCAATGGCAGCATGCTCAAGCGGCGGGATTTTACCTTTCATGGATTGCTCGATCATGCGGCAATGACAGAACTGCCGCTCTTTTCCGATCTCGGGGATGATGTCTTTATTCCTACTCCCCTGAAAGAGTATCCGCTAACGCACTTTCTGGAGGTTGCCGATGCTGAGCAGTCATAATTACAACCCCGACGTGCTGACCTGTCTGGCCAATCTGAGCAACGACGAGGTGTTCACGCCGCCGAAACTGGTGAACCGGATTCTTGATCTGCTGCCGCCGGAACTCTGGAGCGACAAGAAGGCTACGTTTCTCGATCCCGGCTGCAAGTCCGGGGTGTTTCTGCGCGAGATCGCCAAGCGCCTCGACAAAGGGTTGGAGAAGAAAATCCCCGACCGCCAGAAGCGGATGAACCACATCTTCAAGAACCAGCTCTACGGGCTCACCATCACGGAGTTGACCGCCCTGCTTTCGCGCCGGTCCGTGTACTGCTCCAAGACGGCCAACGGGAAGTATTCCGTTTGCGAGTCCTTCGACAACCCTGACGGCAACATTCGCTTCGGGCGCGTGGAACACACCTGGGCGAATGGCCGTTGCGTGTACTGCGGAGCCAACGAGGAAAATTACGAGCGTGGCGGCGAACTGGAAAGCCATGCCTATGCCTTCATTCATACCGATAAACCAGAGGAGATTTTCAATATGAAATTCGATGTGATCGTTGGCAATCCACCGTATCAGTTGAGCGATGGGGGGTTTGGAGAAAGCGCACGCCCCATCTATCATCAATTCGTTGAGCAGGCAAAAAAACTAAACCCTCGCTACCTGACCATGATCATTCCTTCCCGATGGTTTGCTGGCGGAAAAGGGCTGGACAATTTCCGTGATGCGATGCTCCATGACCACCGCATATCCTACCTCGTGGACTACCCGAAGCTCTACGACGGATTCCCTGGTGTAAAGATCCGAGGTGGTGTCTCGTACTTCCTGTGGGATCGCGATTACGATGGTCCATGCTCTGTGCAGACGATGTGGGACGGCGAACCGCTCGGGCCACCGATGAAACGACGTTTGGACACCTACGACGTTCTGGTACGCCGGAACGAGGCTGTCTCAATTCTCGATAAAGTCCGCGCCTACCGCGTCGGTGGCCAGCCCGAGCCTACACTGGACAAGCGGGTGTCCAGCAGAAAGCCCTTTGGCTTTCCCACAAACTTCCACGGCAGCCAATCACCCGAGGGGTTGAGCAACCCGGTCAAGCTGTACGGGTCCCAGCGGGTCTCCTGGGTCAGACGCTCGGACATTCAGCAGAACCCGGAGTGGATCGATGACTGGAAGGTCCTGCTGACAGCCGTGCAAGGAACCAGCGCCGCGGTCGAGACCAAGTTCCTGAGCAACCCCATCATCGCCGGGCCAGGCGAGGCTTGCACCGAGACGTACGTCGTCGCCGGGCACTTCGACACCGAGAAGTCAGCGCAGCGCTACGCTGCATACCTGCGGACACGGTTCGTGAGATTCCTCGTCTCGTTGCGCAAGGCCACTCAACACGCGAACCGCAGTGTGTACGCCTTCGTCCCCGACATTCCCCTAAACCGCGACTGGACCGACAAGAAGCTCTATGAGCGGTACGGGCTAACCGCCGAGGAGATCGTATTCATCGAGTCCATGGTCCGCCCGATAGAGGTGAAAAGTGAGTAAGTCCGCATTGAAGCCGCTTGAGAGCCTGGTCGGCGAAATCAAAACGCTGATCGAAAAAAGCCGCAAGCAGGTCGCCGTGACGGTCAACGCCACGATGACGATGTTGTACTGGGAGATCGGCAGGCGGATCAATCCGGAAGAAAATGGGATTTGCGGTAAACCGGTAGAAAAATGGTTTGCCTTTTGTCAGAAAAACTGATTTATATTACTGACAAAATTGAATGGTGATGTAACATGCAAAGCATTGATTCAAAAATACTTAGCAGGATTTATGGGTCTGGTAGGGGTGCTGTCTTCACCCCAGGCCGTTTTCTGGACCTTGGCAGCCGCGATGCCGTTGACAAAGTGTTGTCGCGCCTGGTCCAGAAAGGCGCCATCCGCCGGCTGGCCCGTGGCCTCTACGATTATCCGGAGCATCATCCGATTATGGGCATTCTGGCGCCGCGCCCAGATGCGATTGCCGGGGCTCTGGCCGGTAAACAAGGTATCCGCCTCCAACCCTCCGGGGCGTATGCGGCAAATCGGCTGGGTTTGTCTACGCAGGTGCCCGCCAGGATTGTCTATCTGACCGACGGACCCTCCCGCACGGTGCGGGTGGGAAATCAGGAAATTCGCCTCCAGCGGACGACGCCTCGAAGCATGGGACCAGCCGATCGTATCAGCGGTTTGGTCATTCAGGCGCTGCGGCACCTGGGCCAAAAGCATGTGGATGATGCCGTGATCCTAACCCTGCAACACAAACTTAGTGATCAAGACAAGAAACGGCTGATGAAGGACATCGCTTATGCACCCGCGTGGGTGGGCAAGCATCTGCGGGAGATTGCCCGGGGAGAGGCCTGAATCATGGATCGGTTTATTCGACTATCCGACGATGAGCGTCGTCGCTACTTTGTGCAAACGGCAGAGCGGATGCGACTCAGTCCGCAGATCATCGAGAAGGATTTCTGGGTCTGCTGGACGCTGCGCGAGCTTTTTGCCCTGCCGAACATCGGGAGTATGCTCATTTTCAAAGGAGGAACCTCGCTGTCCAAGGCGTACCGGTTGATCGAACGCTTTTCTGAGGATGTTGACGTATCGCTGGACCGTGCCGGTCTTGGTTTTGGCGATGAAACCTCCAATCCGGAGGCGGTCATCAGCGGCAAGGAGAGAAAACGTCGGATCAATCGACTCAAAGCAGCCTGTCAACATAAGATCGACAATGAATTAAGGCCGATGATGATCAAAACCATCGAGGCCGCTCTTGGGGATGCGCAGGGCTGGTCACTGACGGTTGATGAGGATGACCCCGACCGTCAGACCCTCCTTTACGCCTATCCGTCAA
>JAHJDG010000222.1 GCA_018812265.1 bacterium
TCCATGTTCTTCGCCGGCCGCCTGCTCTTCTGGAAAGATACTTTCTGGAACCGGCTCCTACACAATGAGACTCCCCTCGCATTGCAGCGACGTTTGATGTTTCACGGAGTTCAATTCGTCATCCTTCCCCTCCGTCTTCAATAGCATGCCTCGTGCTGATGCGGCGAGTCCGGCACCGCCGCTTCCGCCGTTTGATGTGCGAGATAATCCGCAGAACTCATAAGCGATTCAATGACCCAGCCCGGACCGATAGACAACTCAACTCGACAGAACGCTTCGTCGCTACTCCCAAGCCTTTGGCGCAAGATCGTCGGCGGACGACGCAATCCGTTTGACCCGCGGATCTTTCAGCATATCTCGCTGATTGCCTTTTTCGCATGGGTCGGTTTGGGAGCGGACGGTCTTTCATCCGCCAATTACGGACCGGAAGAGGCGTTTCTCGCCCTGCGAAACTTCCGGTTTCTCGCCCCGCTGCTGGCGGTGATCATCGCCGGTACCGTCCTTATTATCTCCGCCAGCTACACTCAGATCATCGAACAGTTCCCCACCGGCGGCGGCGGGTATCTGGTGGCTTCCAAACTGATCCACCCCAATGCCGGTGCGGTGGCGGGATCCGCTCTGATCGTGGATTATATTCTCACTATAGCCGTTTCGGTTACGGCCGGCGTGGATGCGCTCTTCAGCCTCTTCCCTACCGGGTGGGAAATGTTGCGGATCTACGTGGCGATTCTGGCCGTTGCCTTTCTGGTGATCATGAATCTCCGGGGGGTGAAAGAGTCGGTAATGACCCTGCTGCCGATCTTCATGTTATTTGTGGTAACCCATGTGGGTCTGGTGGTTTTTGGATTCGTGACGCATGTTCCGGATATTCCGGCCCGTGCCGCGGAGGGCTTTGAACAGGCCCAGAGCACCTTGAGCGATCAGGGTGGGCTTCTGCTTCTTCTGGGAGTACTGCTTCATGCCTTCAGTATGGGCGCGGGAACGCTGACCGGAATTGAGGCTGTGGCCAACGGCATGCTGGTTCTCAAAGAACCGCGTGTGCAGACCGGCAAGCGAACGATGGCCTATATGGCGGCGTCCCTCTCGTTTCTGGCGGCATTCCTGCTCTTCAATTTCTTTCTCTTCGGTACGGAGCCTGCGGAAGGCAAAACCCTCAACGCGGTTCTGTTCGGCCAGATCACGTCAGGCTGGCATGCTGCAGGAATCAACTTCGGCGAGCTACTGATCTGGATTATGCTGATCTCGGCTTCCCTGCTGCTGTTTGTGGCCGCGCAAACCGGATTCATCGGCGGGCCGCGCGTCATCGCCAACATGGCCGAGGATTCCTGGCTGCCGCACCGCTTCGGCCATCTCTCCGAACGACTGGTGACGCAGAACGGCATTCTGCTGATGGGCCTCGCTGCGATTGGTTTCATCCTGTATGCGCGCGGAAGCGTCCGCGTGCTGGTGGCTCTATACGCCATCAACGTCTTCATGGATTTCACGATGGCTCAACTCGGTATGTCCAAGCTGTGGATCTCGCGTCGCAAGACCGATCCTCGCTGGCGAAAAAGGATTCTTGTCAGCGGCCTGGGATTCGTCGTCTGCGCTGCGCTCTTGGTAATCATGATTCTGATGAAGTTCACGCGCGGGGCGTGGCTCATTCTCATCGTCACCAGCATACTGGTTGCCATCTGCTTTGCCATTCGCCGCCACTATCGCGAAGTGGAGTCGCGCACCAAGAAGCTCGACGACATCTTGGCGACGCTTCCGTTCGGCGAAGAAACCGTTACCCGCGAACCGCTCAAGGCTATGGATCCCACGGCCGTTATTCTGGTGCAGCGCTACAGCGGTCAGGGAGTTCACGTACTCCTGAATATCCATCGTCTGTTCGGATCCCGATTCAAACAATACATCTTCGTTTCCGTCGGCGCTATTGACACCGGCCATTTCAAAGGCGTGGATGAGCTTGCGGCGTTGCGAAAGGAAGTGGAAGCACAAGCCGCGAAATACGTGACTCTGGCCCGGTCCTACGGTTTCCGGGCCGAAGCGCGCACAAGCTGCGCCATTGATTATCTCACCGAAATCGAACGCTTGTGTCTGGACGTTCATCAAGAGTGTCCGAACACGGTTTTCTTCGGGGCCCGTCTTCTCTTCTGGAAGGACACCGTTTTCACGCGACTCCTTCACAACGAAACTCCGTTGGCTCTTCAACGACGCCTGATGTTCCACGGCCTCCAGTTCGTGGTTCTCCCCATTCGCCTTCAATAGCCTCTTTCAGCGTCCATGCTCTGCGGTAAGCTGTATCGTGCTCTGAACACCGAGCTTCTCTCGGTCCGTGAGAGCGGCCTTTTCAAAGACGAGCGCATCATCGCCTCGCCTCAGGGAGCGGTCATCCGCGTCTCACAGGGTGAGGTTCTGAA
>JAHJDG010000223.1 GCA_018812265.1 bacterium
CAGCGTAAACCATCCGACCGCCATAGATGAATCCAACGGCAATTTCGTGATCGGTGAAAATGTGCCGCCGGTAATTCTACACGATCCGCTGGACGATCAGGACTTGACTCAATTCACCGTAACCACGCGGGTCATTGACGAGCGACCCAACGCCGACGTGCAGTTCCACTGTCGTCCGGTCGGCGGGAGCTACAGCCTGATTCCGATGCCCGCCTCGGGTTATCCGGGGGAATATGCCGCGACCGCCGGACCTCTAACTGCAAACGAGTACGAATATTATCTCACCGTTCGCGATTCCTATGACCAGACCGTGAGCACGGCCGTTTGCACGTTCCGCGCGGCATCCGCTTGCGCGACGGAGCTGGCCTACGATGACGGCACCGCCGAGGCCAGTCACTGGGCGGCGGACACGGACTTCCGTTGGGCCGTGAAATTCAGTCCCGCTGGCGGAGCGTTTGCGCTGTGCGGAGCGCGGATTGGAGTCTCAATTTCCCGGCCCACGACCCTGCACACGCCGCTTCAGGTTCAAGTGCTTGTGGCCGACGGCGCCGGCGGAATGCCCGGATCGTTGATCTTCGCAAAAAGCGTCGGCAGTGTAGGCAACGTGATCGGCGGCGGATCCCCCGATTCCACCTATTGGGCGGACGTGCGATTCCGCGATGGCTTGAACATGCCACTGGCGATCTCCGGAGACTTCTATATCGCCGTTTCCAATCCCATCCTGAACGGCATCGAAGCGTTCCTGCACGACACATCGGGCACGCTGGCGAATCGCTCGTTCGTCTATGACGGCTGCACCGGCCAATGGCGGAGTGAGTCGGTCACCGATTCGGTGACGAAACGCGGAAATCGTCTGATCCGTGCTTCCGGCTTCTCGCTGGTTCCCCCGCAGGTCACGGCGTATCGTGTCGGAAACGACGTCGTGTTGCGCTGGAATAGCACCGGAGCGCCGCTCTACCGCGTGTACAGCTCGACTTCGGCAAGCGGGCCCTTTGAAACCATCGAGGGTACGACCTCGGGAACGGTGTTCACCGACGAGGGCGCGGTTGACGAAGGCTTGAAAAAAATGTACATCGTGAAGTCGGTGATGGAATAGACGTCCGGAAGCATTCTGTCATTTACTTAGACCGGAACACGAACGAAAATCCCTTTCTCCCGGTGGTGACTCTCCCGAGTCACCCCTGAGCAAGCCGACAACTTTTTTCTCCCGGTGGTGACTCTCCCGAGTCACCCATGAAAAATCGGAAAACGTCTCGAGACTATGTACCAAGCGGTGAAAATCACTGATCGCGTGTATTGGGTCGGTGCGATTGACTGGACGTTGCGCGATTTCCACGGTTACACGACGGGTCGCGGCAGCACGTATAATGCCTACCTGATTCTGGCCGACAAGATCACTCTCATAGACACGGTCAAGGCCGGATTCCAGCACGAGATGCTGGCCCGCATCGCTTCGGTGGTGGACCCGGAGAAGATCGCCTACATTGTTTCCGATCATTCCGAGACCGATCACACCGGTGCGCTCACGGATACCATCGAGCGCGTAAAACCGGAAGCCGTGTTTGCCTCGGCGATGGGCGTGAAGGCGTTGGCCGGGCATTTCCACGGCGATCTCGGCATCCGTGCGGTCAAGGACGGCGAGACCCTGAGTCTCGGGAACGCGACGCTGGCGTTCACCGAAACGCGAATGATGCACTGGCCGGACAGCATGTTCTCTTATCTTGTGGAGGAAAAGCTACTCTTCTCGCAGGACGGATTCGGCATGCACCTCGCCTCAGAGGAGCGCTTTGCCGACCAGCTTCCACCCTATGTGATCGAGTATGAAGCGGCCAAGTACTTCGCGAATATTCTCATGCCGTATGCCTCACGCATCGTAAAAGTGCTGGACAAAGTTGCTCAGTCGGGAATCGAACTCAAAATCATCGCTCCCGATCACGGTCCGGTATGGCGCAGCGACACGAGCTGGATACTCGGTAAATACCGCGAATGGATCGAGCGCAAGCCCAAGCGTAAGGCGGTGATCGTGTTCGACACGATGTGGGGCAGCACCGAGAAAATGGCGCGGGCGATCTGTGAAGGACTAACCGAAAGCGGCGTGCCGGTGAGTTTTCTGCCGCTCAGAACCTCGAACCGCAGCGACGCGGCCACCGAAGTGCTCGACGCGGCGGCGCTGATCGTGGGCAGTCCCACCCTCAACGACGGACTGCTTCCCACCGTGGCCGACGTGTTGACGTACTTGCGGGGCCTGAAACCGAAGAACCTGCTGGGTGCGGTATTCGGCTCGCACGGTTGGAACGGAACCGGCGCGGATGAGATCAAGAAATACTTCGACGAGATGAAGGTTGAGCTGGTTGCCGATCCGCTGAAAGCGAATTGGATTCCGGACGGGGCCGCGCTTCAGGATTGCCGAAAGCTGGGTCGGCAGGTTGCCGAGAAGGTCAAAGAGGCCTGCGACAAGGGAACATAGTCAACAAAATGCCGGTTGTATTTTTGTGGGGCGCACCCTGTAATCCGCCCCTCTTTCTTTTTCGTCGGCATTGCTTTACTGCCAGGTGGGGAGAAATTCCTCTTGACTCATTGGGGGATTTTCCCCATATTATAACCTTGATTTATTTCAATAGCCTACGATCTGTTGTGGGCAATAATTCCCCACCCGCAACGATTTGTTTCTGAAAAGATTGTGTAGGATTTCACATTTCGGATAGGGTCTTCCCCGTTTCCGGAATCTACCTTAACCACGGAGGAGTACAGCTTAGCCGAGCGATCCCCTTGAACTGACCCGGCAGGCGCGGGCGACGGAATATGACCCCGCTGACGCCAATCCTCACGCGTTTTTTCGGGCGACGGAATATGACCCCGAAGAGACCGTTTCCCCCACCCCGACTTCACTTGATGTCTTCCTACACTTGCCGTGACGGGCGACGGAATATGACCCCGATCCGCGACAGACACGGGCTGCGCAGAGGGCGACGGAATACGACCCCGACGGCGGCAGTCACCGAAACAGACTCTCAGCCCATTTGCTTTTTCAGCAAGGCTGAATCCAACGAAGGAGCAGTCAATGTCCGGCTTTGTTTCCGAAATCATGGCCCTGGTCAAGGCCCGTGATCCACAGCAGCCAGAATTTCATCAGGCAGTGCAGGAAGTCATCGAGTCTCTCGAACTCGTAATCGAGCGTTCACCGCAATACCGCAAGGCGAAGATCATCGAGCGGATCATCGAGCCGGAACGGGTAATCATGTTCCGCGTCCCGTGGATGGACGATCAGGGCAACGTGCACGTCAACCGCGGCTTCCGTATCGAGATGAACAGCGCCATCGGCCCCTACAAGGGCGGTCTGCGTTTTCACCCATCCGTCAATCTTGGTATTCTCAAGTTCCTCGCTTTCGAGCAGGTCTTTAAAAACGCTCTCACCACATTGCCGATGGGCGGCGGCAAAGGCGGCTCGGATTTCGATCCCAAGGGCAAGAGCGATAACGAAGTGATGCGCTTCTGCCAGAGCTTTATGAGCGAACTCTTCCGCCACATCGGCCCCAATACGGACGTTCCGGCCGGCGATATCGGCGTCGGCGGCCGCGAAATAGGTTTCCTCTTCGGCCAGTATCGCCGGCTCCGCAACGAATTCACCGGCGTCCTGACGGGCAAGGGCCTGAACTGGGGTGGCTCGCTGATTCGTCCTGAGGCTACCGGCTACGGCGCAGTGTACTTCGCGGCGGAAATGCTGACCACACGCGGCGAAACCCTGAAAGGCAAGACCTGCCTCGTATCGGGAAGCGGTAACGTGGCCCAGTATACCACCGAGAAAATCAACCAGCTCGGCGGCAAGGTCGTCACACTCTCCGATTCCAACGGCTACGTCTACGATCCGGAAGGCGTGACCGCCGAGAAGCTGGCGTTCGTGATTGATCTCAAGAACGTCCGTCGCGGTCGCATCAAGGAATATGCCGACAAGTTCAAGGGCGTGACCTTCACCCCGCTGACGGCCGACATGGACCACAATCCGCTGTGGGATCACAAGGCGGCCTGTGCGTTCCCGAGCGCCACCCAGAACGAGATCAACGCCAAGGACGCGGCCAATCTGGTGAAGAACGGCGTCTACGTGGTATCGGAAGGCGCGAACATGCCGACCACCCCCGACGGCGTGGAAGTCTTCCTCAAGCACAAGATTCTCTACGGTCCCGGCAAGGCGGCCAACGCCGGCGGCGTGGCCACTTCGGGTCTTGAGATGTCGCAGAACAGCATGCGGCTGAACTGGCCGCGCGAGGAAGTGGACCAGCGGCTCCACCAGATTATGAAGAGCATTCACAAGTCGTGCGTGGAAGCCTCCGAGAAATTCGGCACTCCCGGCAACTACGTGAACGGCGCGAACATCGCCGGCTTCATCAAGGTGGCCGATGCGATGCTGGATCAGGGTCTGGTCTAAGTCCCTGTAGGGCTTGAACAACGCGGCGCGGAGTGGATTTTCCCTCCGCGCCGTCGTATATTCTGATAAGCGGGCGCGAGAGCAGGTAGCCACTCGCCGATGTCGTTTCTGCGAAGTACAATCCATAGCCACCGGTTTTGGCATACCAGGAGCTGACGATGGGGACACTACAGCGAATGACGCGGGGAGTCGTGGCGGTGCTGCTCATGGCGGGGTGGAATGCCGTGCAGGCGCAGGATAGCCTGGGTATGCAGCGTGTGTCCACTCTGGAATACTGGCAAGGTGCGAATGACATTCAGATGATCGGGGACACGGCCTACGTTGTCAGTGGTCCATCGGGGCTTCACATCATGGACCTGTCGGATCCGGCCCATCCGATTGAGATCGGGCGGTGCACATGGTATGACTGGGAATACGTAACCGGTGGTGTGTATGTAACGGGCAACCGAGCTTATCTTGGGCTGGGGGGAGGATTGCTTGTTTTCGACATCTCGGATCCCACTCATCCGGTGAGAATTGGGCGGTGGGGGAATCCTGATACCGAAATTGAGCTAGAAGACATTTTCGTGTATGGGAACATCGGCATTGCACTGTTAGGAGAATCGGGCTATCCTTTCATAGTGGATCTCTCAGATCTCGGAAACGTGTACGTGGTCGGGGAGTTTGATGTTACCCGGCGCACATCGCCGATCGGTATGGCGAACGGCTATTTGTACATGAACGGTATTGGACTTTCTGTCTGGGATATCACTGATCCAACGCAGCCGGCGAGAGTGGCGTCTGCCGATACCCAGTTTGTTTCGCATTATGCGACTATATCGGGGGACTACGCCTATCTATCGACCTTGTATGACGGATTGCGGATCATTGATATATCGGATCCATTGCAGCCCGTCGAAGTTGGCTCGTGTGACAGCGGGGGTTGTGGTGACGTCACGGCAGTGGGTGATTATGTGATCGTGTCGAAGTACGACTATTTAGCCATCTGGAACGTAAGCGATCCAGTACATCCGGTATTGGAAAGCACATTTCCGTCGTCACCCTTTTGTGTCCCCAGCCGAGTCGCGAGTTCCGGGTATATCGTGTGTGCCGCCACGCGGGAGCAGCGTTCGTCGGTCGTGGTGGTAGACGTTTCCGATCCAGCGGCACCGGTCGAGATCAGCTCATTTGGCAGGCATGGAGTCCTGCGGCGGACGGCGCTGAATGGGACGCTCGGCTACTTGGCCGATTCTTGGGCGGGGGGCTTGCGCACCTTTGACTTTGGCGATCCGACAAATGTGTTGGAGTTGGGAGTTGCCGCCGAGACCTTAGCCTACTATTCGTCCTACGATGTGGGTGGGAGAGGAGACTATGCCTATGTGGCAGGGGGAAGGGATGGCCTGGTCATTTTCGATGTCAGCGATCCTGCGAATCCAGAATCCCTGTCGTGCATCTGCACACAGCCTATCAACCGGATGGAGGCATGGCGAATTAATGTCGCGGGTGACTACGCCTATGTTTTGGGGGATAGCATCCGTGTCTACAGTCTTTGGAATCCGGCGGAACCGGAAATAGCAGGGGCTATTGCCGGAATTGGATTGGCTCATGTGACAGCCAACGGATACCTCTACAACGGAGGAGGGAGATGGTTGCGTGTATTCAGCCTTGCCGATCCTGCTGCTCCACAGTTCGTGGGATCTTTTGAGTTACCTTTCTACTTTACGGCAGACATAGAGGACTTTGCCGTTTCTGGGAACTACCTTTATGTGGCCTATTACGGCGGTGGCCTGCGAATACTTGATGTGGGCGATCCTGCACACTTAATAGAAGTCAATGTCGTATGGGAATCCACATGGCGAGTCGCTGCCGCTGGAAATACTCTGATTACACACGGGGAAAACGGACTCCGGGCATGGGACATCACGGATCCATTGGATCTTTCTCTGATTGGACATTACGAGACCGAGGAGTGGCTACAGCAGATAACGATTGTCGGGCCGTATTTGCTCACCGTATACGTCAGTCACGTGCGAGTCTATGAATGCGATGCGTTGACAAACACCGAGGCTCGTCCGGAAACGGTTCCGGAGAAATTCGAGCTATTTCCCTGCTACCCGAATCCGTTCAATCCGGCCACCACGATATCCTTCTCGCTACCACAAACTGGCCATACCACTCTGGTCGTTTATGATGTGGCCGGTAGGCAGGTCTCACTGCTGGTGGATGGTGTGCTTACTGTCGGCAAGCACAGTGTGATGTTTGAAGGCACTGGGCTTCCATCGGGAGTGTACTTTGTGCGGTTGGAAACGATCGGGAGGGCGGAAACGAGAAGGGTGGCGTTGATCAGGTGAGGTTCCGGCCGGGTTGCGCGCGTGTTATGTGTCGAGTGCCGTAGGATGTACGACGCTTAACCCGACTCGGCGAGACTCCTGGCGATTCTCTTTTCTCCCACCACTGGATTAGAAGGAAACGAAATAATCCCATGCTTGACCTGGACTCCTATCTTCTACCGACGCCCCATGACCGGGCGACGGCGTTCCATGAGCTCATGCGCCACCGTGTGCATGACATTCTGGTCGTGTCGAGCCTCTATGACTCCTTCTTGCTGGCGCAGGACGGGCAGCTCCACGAGCAGATGTTCAGCGAGTTCGCCGAGCTGAACCTGCAGCAAGCGCCACAGGTGACGCGCGCTTCCCACGCCCGCCGCGCGCTCGAAATCGCCGTCGCCGATCCGCGCATCAATCTGGTCATCACCACCCCCCACGTGGGTGACATGGACGTCCTCGAATTCGGGGAGAAGCTGCGGGAAATGTACCCGCAACTCGCCGTCGTCCTCCTCGCTTTCGATCATCGTGAACTGAAGGAGCTTCTCAAGCTGCGCGAGTCGCCCGCCTTCGACAAAGTCTTCCTGTGGCAGGGGGACTTCCGGATTTTGCTGGCGATCACCAAGTATTTTGAGGACGTCTGGAACGTCGAACATGACACGCGCATCGGCGACGTGCAGGTGATTCTTCTGATCGAAGACAGCGTCCGCTTCTATTCCTCGTATCTGCCGATGTTCTATGCCGAAGTCATGCGGCACTCGCAGAATTTGATTTCGGAGAGCGTGAACCTCTATCACAAGATTCTGCGGATGCGCGCGCGCCCGAAAATCCTGCATTGCGAGACGTTCGAAGACGCATGGGGAAAATACCGGAAATACGAGAAGTACGTTCTGGGAATCGTCTCCGATATCGAGTTTCCACTGGCGGGCAAGGTTCATCCCGAAGCGGGCGTAAAGTTCATCGAGCAGGTCAAGGAGCGCCGCTCCGACATCCCCGTGCTCCTGCAATCCTCCAAGCCGGAGACGGCGGCGCTGGCGGAAGCTCTGGGAATTCGCTTCGCGCTGAAAGGATCTCCCCAACTGCTCGGCGACCTGCGGCGGTTCATGACCGAGAGCCTCGGCTTCGGCGATTTCGTTTTTCGCCTTGATGACGGCACCGAATTGGAACGCGCCTCGGATATGCGCGAACTCGAACTCAAGCTGCACACCGTGCGCGAAGAGAGCATCCGTTATCACGCCGAACGCGATCACTTCTCCAACTGGCTGAAAGCGCGCACCGAGTTCGAGCTGGCCGATCGTCTGAAACCGCGCAAGGTCTCAGACTACCCGAATCTCGAAGCGCTGCGTCGCGATCTGATCGAGTCCATTCAATCCTGGCGGCACGAACGAACGCACGGACACGTGGCCGATTTCAGTCACGAAACCTTCGAGCCGTCCAGTGAGTTCGTGCGGATCGGGGCGGGTTCGCTGGGCGGCAAGGCGCGCGGTTTGGCGTTTGCCTCGCACGTTCTGAACCACTGCCCCCTCGGCGAGAAGTATCCGACCGTGAATATCTCCGTTCCGCCCTGTCTGGTTCTGTGCACCGACGTTTTCGATGAGTTCATCGAGCTGAACAGCCTGCGCGAATTCGCGCTTCACTGTGACGATGACAAGGAAATCGAGCGGCGGTTTCTGCGGGCGGAACTCGCTGAGCGCATACGCTCCGATCTGTATGCATATCTCAAGGCCGTTCGTTATCCGCTGGCGGTGCGGTCATCCAGTCTGCTCGAAGACTCGCAGTTTCATCCGTTCGCGGGGGTCTATCGAACGTATATGCTGGCCAACAACAACCGCC